>NZ_JBEYVV010000003.1:113058-338073 GCF_040644155.1 Streptomyces sp. NPDC047022
ATACCGCCGCCTTGCCGCACCAAGCTCGGCAAGGTTCTACTCTCGTGACCCATGACGCACCGCACCCGGTGACGAGCGTTCACCCCAAGCCATGTCACCTCCAGCACGGTCCCGCCCAGCTCAGCCACCCGCGCCTGAAACTCCCGCTCCGCCACCTGCGGATCATTGCCCGCACACGTCCGACAGATACCGCCGCCTTGCCGCACCAAGCTCGGCAAGGTTCTACTCTCGTGACCCATGACGCACCGCACCCGGTGACGAGCGTTCACCCCAAGCCATGTCACGTCAAGCACGGTCCCGCCCAGCTCAGCCACCCGCGCCTGAAACTCCCGCTCCGCCACCTGCGGATCATTGCCGGCACAAGTCCGACAGATACCCCGTCCTCGTTGGACGTTGTTGGGTCGCGGAGTGCAGTCGTGCCCAGCCGCGCACCGTACCCGGTGAGGCACAATCGCCCCGAGCCAGGTCGGTTCCACTACGGCCCCGCCCAACTCGGCCACACGCGCTCGGAACTCCTGCCAGGCTTCGAAGGATTTCCGCGACAACGGTCGTGCTGTGCCCACGCCGTTTCTCCCAGATGCTAAGGCGCTTTTGTGCGCTGGTTGAATCGTAGCGACTGAGTATGACAAGCGGTCGCAACCGACTACTGGAAAAGCACGACAACTTATCGCGACTGCCCCGGGCCGCCAACGCCTGGCGGCATCATGAGCTCATAACCAAGCCGACACCGCGGCCAGCTCTGTTCCACGGCCTTCGCGCACAGACCACCTGGACGGAGGGGCTACCTGGACCGCTCACCGCCGCCAAGGCCAAGGCAACCTGCAAGGCGCAGGCGCCGCAAGGTGTGACCGATCTGGACCCCAACTACGAGAATGGCTTCAACGCGGGTACGACCGCCGCGATCGCCAAGTACTGCTTCACGGTCAACCGAGAGACTCGCTGGTGCTAGCGGGTCTCTCGCCCCGTTAGACCGAGCTCACCGACGCCCACCACACGCTACGGGTCATCGCCGACTCCTCTAAGCGCTTGTCCTCTCTCGACTCCCCCCGGTACAGCACCAGAAATCCAGAGGATGCCCTCGCCCCAAGGTAGTTAGAGCGACGGGTTCTCACTGCAGTGGTCCGATGCCGCTTCAGGTACCGACAGGGCGTCCGGCGCGAAGACGCCCGACACACCTCCGACACAGTCCGTGTCGCTGATGCCCTTCGATGGACTCCGTCACAGGTCAGAGGCTTACGCGAAGTGATCGACGCATTCACTCCGGAGCCGTGTGCGCAGGTTCGAATCCTGCCGGGGGCACCCTGTATGAGGTGCCCAAAGACCCCGTCACCAGCGAGAACGCTGAGGCCGGGGTCTTCGCGTATGTGCAGGCGTATGCGGCCCGAAGCGGCCGTATGCCGGGGCCTGTGGACGAGGCGTGGACGGGATCATGGAGCGTTACCGCAGGTGGGCGCCCAGAAAGCCATGCCGTCGCTGGACGGTCGGTCCACAGCCCCCCTGTTCCGAAACTACCGAATGCCGGTAGGCGTCGAGGCGCGGAAGCGGGAGGGCCGGGCAACCAGAAGGAGAAGAGGCACGCACGCGAGTTCGCCGAGGGCCACGAGCGGGAAGCCGCCGGCTCCGGTCAGGACAGTGACAGCGAGGTGGCCAAGGGCGAGGAAAAGGCAGTCCCGGGACCAAGTCGCGGTCGGCCGGTGGCGGGCGAAGACCCGGAAAGCGCCCCAAAGGCATGCGCCGACCCAGAGCAGAGCGAGGGCGAAGGACACATAGGTCATCCACGTAGGGCCGGGGCGGTCAGGTTCGCGAGGGAAGGCCACAGCGATAACAGTGATGCCGGCGAGCAGAACAAACAGCCAGACGGCCTCGACTATCAGGACCAAACCGAGGGCGATGCAAACGACCCTGCGCACCGGCGCTCCTCTGCGGAGGGGTAAGGGATGAAGGCGACGGAACAATAGCGCCGGAGACGGACACTCAAGTCCTGCGGGGCCGCCCATGGCTCCAGTGGGAACGGCGGCACCCCATCGGGATGCCCCGGCTCAGGCCTGGTTCCAAGCCTGGCGATGGCGAGCAACGCTGTACACCTGCTCCACCTGGTCGGCCGTGAGAACGCCTGAGAGTGGAGCAAGTGCCGATACCTGGCGCTCCTGGTACACCCGGACACTGAGCTGCGTAGCGACCACCTTCAGCTCGGTGACACCAACGAAGACGAGCACTGGCTCCACCGGTACCGGGAAGTCGCAATAGCGCTCAAGCACTCGAACGACCCGCTTGGCCTCGGCCCGGCTCTTGCGCGCGTAGGGCGCCGGTTTCCCGTGATCGACTTTCACGGAATCGTCCCCGACCCATACGGCCCTCTTGTGGTGGTGCTTCGTGTTAATGCTGAACACCCCACCGGGCCCGATCAGTAAGTGATCGATATCCACTTTGTTAGCCAAGGGGATGGAGTGCAAGACGTGCCAGCCGTGGCGCCCTAAGCGGTTCAACTCGGTTCCCACTCGCCGCTCCCCCGCTAATCCCTTTCGCCAGGAGTCCCACTCCGTGGGCCGCCGCAGAAGCCGTGAGACGACTCGTTCCATTAGCCCCGGGCCGGATTCCGCAAGCAGATCACGCAGGGACTGCCCGGGAGGGTTGACGGCCAGGTCGTCAGCCAGCGTCAGAGGTGGCAGCATCGGACGCGCCTGATCCTCGGGCGCCCTGTCTGGCGGGACAGGCTCGGTGAGGCCCTGTAAGTGCTTTGTGAGCACAGCGATCATGTCGTCGCGATACTCGGCCCGCAAGACCGTAATGTCCCCCGTCGTGACATCCGCCCAACCGACCGCGGTGCCATCAGGCAGGTTGGCGTACAGACGGTCATGTCCGTACCGCTTCCAGCGCGTGACGTGCAGCTCCACAAGGCCCCCCGGTGCTCCCGCATTGGCGTTGCCGACATGCCAGCAGCAAGCACGACGAGGGCACAAGACCGCAGGGCACGCGACGCTGCTCAGTTGGCGCCTTTCGTATGAAGCATCGCTGCAGCTAGGGCACGAAACGAGGGAGGCCCTAGGCGGCATGTCTAGGGCCTCGGGGTGGCTGCAGGTTGTCTCACTCGTACTCGCGGAGCAGGTCCTCGATGCGGCGGTTGGCAACGTCCTGCCGACCGTCGAGACACTTCGCGTAGCGGGTCAGCAAGACCTCAACGCTGTTGCCGGCGCGCTCGGCAACCTCGGTGGGATCAACCCCGGCGTTGAGCCATGTCGACAGCGCCGAATGTCGAAGGTCGTACGGCCTACTCGCGAGCGGCGAGGCCGCGACAGCCGGCGGAAGCGCCAGGAGCCGAGCCTCTTGCCACACGCGGTAGTAGGTCGAGGACGGGACGACCGAGCCCTTCTCACTGAAGAAGAGTCGCCCGTCCTCCGCCGTGCCGAAAGTGGTGAGGTGATCGCGGAACACCACGACGAGCTGAGGCGGAATGGGCACCCGCCGAACGTCCTCAGCCGGCCGATTCTTGAGCCCGCGGTCATCGTGGGTCTCGCCCGAATCGGTCCACCGCTTGCCCACCGACGGACGGGTCCGGTGCAGCAGCGCTGAGCCCCATCCGCGTTCGGGGAGGTTCAGGTCAGTCTCGGCGAGGCCGATCACTTCCGCCGGCCGGAGACCACCGAAATACATGGCGGCGAACAGACCCACAAGGCGTCGGCCCCGGGCACGCCGGTAGCCGCCCACGTAGGACACTGCCGTCAGGAGATTACGAGCTTGCTCCGGGTTAGCGACCACTCGCGGATCAACCTGGCTAGCTACCTTGGGTTTCTGCCAGCGAACGGCCGTGATCGGGTTCTCTCGCAGCATTCCCAGGTCAACCGCGTAATTCGCAGCATTGACGAGAGTACGGCGCTTACGCCTGACGGTTTCGGCAGCTGCCCCTGTGCCGTCGAGCTTGAGTTTCAGGGAGTCGAGCACCGCCCGCGCCGTGGCAGGTTGGGCGAGATCCGCGAGCGGTCGGGATGCCTTGGAAACCCAATGAAGAACATTGCGGACGTCGTCCGGCACTTCTCGTTCGTGCGGTGCCGGCAATACGAAAGCCCAGTTGCGAAGTGCTTTGCGGACCATCTCGTCTGACGGTCGTCCGGGACGCTCACCGAGAAGTTCCATGGTCACGCTAGTGAGCGATTCGTTGATGCCGTCTCGTGTGTTGGGGGCAGCATGTGGCCACTTCATCGCGAGATACCCAAGGGCAAAGTCGTACCAAGTCACGGCCGACTTCGTCTCCTGCATCGATGCCGGGAGGCCAGTCCCCGTGTCGAACTCCTCGCCGTCGCGCATCGCACGCATGAGCTTCGTGCGGTAGTGGTCAGCGAGCGCCTTGGTGCGGAAAGACTCGGAGAAGACGTTGCCGGCTACTGACCAACGGACTCCGTAGGAGGGTGTTTTGGTGTCCCGCTTTCGGACGCCCCAGACCTTCACGTCGAGAGACTTCACGCGGCGGTCTCCAACTGCCGCAGCCAGGTCCGGAAGTCGCTCCGCCAAACCCGCAGTTCCCCATTGGGGAGCTTGAAAGCGGCCGGCCCCTGGCCCAGCTCACGCCATCGGTAGAACGTCCGCCGTGAAACTCCCCCGAGCTCATCGAGGATCTGGCGGACGGTCATCAGCTCGTCTTTCACGTCAGGCTCCTTCCAGGGCCGAGAGTTCTTCGCGGGCGGTTTGGCGATTGAGTTGGAGGTCGCGGGCGATGGTGGCGGCGAGGGCGGATTCGCCGGGGGTGTGGCCGTGTCCGGCGTACTGCCAGTCGGCGAGGACGAGGACGGTGTCCGGCTCGACGTCGTCCAGGCCGAGCGCGTCACGTTCCTGGGCGGCACGGAAGTCGGCGCGTGCCTGTCGGAGGGCCCCCAAGGTGGTGGAGTAGCGGCGGGATTTGGAGCTGAAGTGGCCGCGGAAGCCGAGCATGTGGGCCCAGCGGGCGAGGGGGCGGTCGGGATAGTGCGGTTGAAGCTGGACGCAGGCGGCCATGAGGCGGCGGGCGTGGTCGGGGACGTCCAGCCCAGCGAGGTCTTCGCCCAGGCCGGTGCCGCGGCAGGTGACACAACGGCTGAGGGCTGAACCAGCGCGGTCGTACAGGCGGGATCGGCCCATTCCCCGGCAGGAGCGGCAGTAGACGGCCGTGTCGGGGGTGCCGGTGGTCTCGGCGGCTTTGGTGGCGTACTTGGCGACGTAGGAGGCAACTGCCTGTTCGGTCAGATCGGAGCCGTCACCGAAGGCCTTCACGGGCCGCACGTCGAGCTGCTTGCCCCAGCGGAACGTGCGGGTGGGCTGGTCGCCGGAGGCGGGGACGCTGACGCTGGTGTAGGTGTGTGCGGCGGCGGCGCGGATGGCGTCGGTGAGTAGTTCGGTGCTGGCCCAGAAGGGCGGCGCCGACTCTGGGCCGTCGGGTCCGTCGAGGCGGATCACGGCGTGAAAGTGGATGGCACCACGCTTTTGGAATTCGGCGACCTTCCCGTAGGAGACGCGGCAGTCCTCGGCCAGTTCGCGCTGTGTCAGCCCGGCACGAGCGGCGATCTCTCGGCGAAGCCGGTTCGCGAAGCGCACCCACAGCTCACCCGCGTGATTGTTGAAGAGCACGGCGCCCGCGTAGTCGTAGGTCTTGGGGTCGAGTGCCGTACCGAGGGCGGGACTGTCTGGAGCGTGCCGCATGCCGCAGCGACAGACGCCGCGGTCGGGGCGGTTGTGGACGGGACCGAAAGAGGGAGCGGTGAGGGTGGCGAACACGCGGGGGTGGTCGCGGACGGTTGCCGGGATTTCTTTGGCGTCGTCTCCGGCGAGTCCGGCGCGGATGAGGTGGTAGGTGTCTCCGGCGTACGTCCAAGCGCAGGAGGGGCAGCGGGAGGCGCGGCGGTTGCCGCAGGCGATGCGGAGGAGTCCGCCGGGTTCGTTCTCGGTGGTGTAGTGGTGCAGGGTCTGGCCGGTGGTCTTGTCCTTGTGGAGGGTCCAGCCGGTCAGGTGGATGGGGTCGGCGCAGCCGCCGGTTCGGCGGATCTGGTCTTGCCAGCGGTCGAAGCCGGGGGACCCGGCCACCCGGAGGAGATCCCCCAGGGTGGTCGGGTCCAGGTCCGCGAAGGACGCGGGGGTGGTCACTTCGGGTCCTCCTTGGGGGTGTGGTCGTCAATCCACTGCTCTGCGCAGACCTTGTGGACGGGCTTGCCGCGGTCGGAGCGCAGTGGGGTGGGCTTGGTCCAGATCACGCACGGCTTGTCGCCGCTGTGATCGAAGTGCTCGGGCGAACGCCAGTCGAGGAGAGCCACGGCAGTCACCTCCCGGTCCGGATGAGGACGGGGGCGGGGGTGGTGTGGCCGGTGCCCTTGCAGGCCGGGCACGTGATGCGGAGGGTGGCGCGGGTGCCGTCGCGGTGACGGGTGCCGGTGGTGATGGCGGCGGTGGCGAAGCCGTCGCAGTGGCGACAGACGGGCGTGCTCGGGGCATGCTGGGGCATGATGAGGTCTCCCTTTCGGGTCCGTTGGATCTGGAAAGTGGGAAGGCGCCCGGAGCGGACGAAACTTGGCGGTAGAGGCCGCTCCGGGGGCCGGTTAACGCCGCTTGGCCTCGGCGGCGAACAGCGAGCGGACGACGAGGGCGCAGACAGCGACTGAGGCGCCGGTGATGGCGACCGCGAGCAGGAGCGAGACCAGGACGGCGCCGACAACCAGGACCACCGCGGTGCCGCCTGCGACCAGTGCGAGCGCGGTAGCGGGGGTGAGCTGGATCGTCGGCCGCGACGGCACCGGGGCTGCCGGTGCGGGCGACGGGGTGGGGGCCGTGCTGGTGACGGTGGCCTGTTCGGCCACGGCGGGCGGGGCAGCGTGGACTGTCGGGGTGGGCATGGCTGGGATCTTCGGGTGGAGCATCAGTGATCTCCTTTCTGTGTCGGGCTACTTGATGAGGCTGTTGATGGCGGGGGCTAGGACGCTGTCGGCGAGGAGGTAACCGCCCAGGAGCAGTACGGCGATGAGCCAGGTGGGCGGGCGGACGAGCTTGATGCCGAGGTAGCCGACGACGAGCAGGGCGAACCAGAGCGGTACTTGCATGGCGGGTTCTCCTAGCGGACGTGGCAGCGGTGGCCCTGCGCGGCGACCATGGCCGCAGAGACGTCGTCGTACTCGACGGACCAGCCGCAGTCTTCGGCGGCGCAGGCAGCGACGTACTTGACCTGACCGCCGCGGCCGAAGGCGGTGCCGACAGTGACCTGTCCGACGCGGCGCAGGTTGCGGAAGATCTGATAGATGCCCATGGGTGGTGCTCCTTCCGGGATTAGGTGAGTTGGGCGGCGATCGCGTCGGCGAGGTGAGGCGGGACGCCGAGGCGGGCGCGGAGGGTGTCGGTGTCGATCGGGGTTCCGGTGCGGGAGCGGTGGTCGTCAGCGACCTTGCGGGCGTGGTCGACCAGCGCGGCCGGGACCGGGACGGGCGCAGCCGGGGCGGCGGGCAGAGCCGGTGCCGTCTCGGGCTCCAGGGCAGGGGTTGGTGCGGGTGTGGTGTCGGGTTCGGGTGCTGGGGCTGCGGGCGCCGGCGGATCCGGGACCCGGTCTCCGGTCGGGGCGGGTGAGGAGGAGTGGGCGAGCAGGGTGCCGCCGAGGAAGGCCAGGGCAGGCCATCCGGCGATGCCGAGGCGGAGCAGGGCGGGCGGGTTGGCCAGGTCGAGGAATCCGGCGGTGGCGACGTTGGCACCGAGCGAGGCGACCAGGGCGATCAGGAACCAGGACCAGGCCAGCCGGGACGGTCCCTGGCTACGGAGGCGTCGCCAGGCGGCGACCAGAAGCAGGTCAACCGAGATGGGGTAGGCCCAGGCTTTCCAGCCCGACTGCCCGGCCGCAGCGGCAAGGTCATGCAGGTGGGCGAAGGACAGGGCACCGGCGATCACGGCTTGTACGAGGACGGCGTCCGGGCGGATCGAGCGGGTCATGCCTGTCACCTCCTTCGCGGGGTTGAGCCGGGGCGGGGCGGAGATCGGGTCCGGCCGCCCAGCCCCGGACGATGGGTCAAGCGGGTGCTTCGCCGGTGCCCCAGCAGGTGAAGCAGAGACCGGTCTGGTGGTCTTCGGTGATCCGGCTCTTGCGGGCGCCGACGCGGACGGCTTCGGTGATCTCGCCGTGGCCGTGGCAGTCCGGGCACTTCGCGGGCTCAGGCTTGGGCGGGGTCGTCTTGCGTCGGGTGGCGGGCCGTTTCGCGGTGGCCATGGTCACCACCCCTGGCCGGGGTACTCCGGGCCCTCGTTCGGCACGTGGCCGGGCGGGATGTCGGGCAGCGACATGGCCAGGGATGGACTGACGGATTCCACGAAGTCGAGGTCAGCGCCGGTGGTCTCGGCGTAGAGGGCGAGCTGGCCGAGCATCACCACGGTGCGGGCGAAGTCCTCGCAGTCGGGGCACATGCGGGTGGTCTCCCTTGCTTGAGGCATGACGGGGGTAGGGACCTGGCGCGAAGACGGTCGCGCCGGCCATGAAGCGGGGAGGGTTCAGACGGCTTCGACTACCGCGGGCGCCTCGACGGGCGCGAGATCCACCAGCGGCCGGAAGTCGGCCAGCTCCGGCAGATCCGGGACCAGATGGGCGTACCGGTTGCAGGCGGCGACGGCTTGCCGCATGGAGGTGTGCGGGGTGCGGATGCGGACCCATTCGCCGGTCGAGTAGCCGACCACGGCCATGCCACGACGGGTGTTGGGGATCTGCGTGGCGGCGAACACGGCGTGCGGGGAGATGTCGCCGAACGCCATCTTCGCGGTGGCTTCGTCGTTGACGCGGTGCACCATCCGGCCGGTGAGCTGGGCACGCAGCATGGTGATGCCGTCGCCGAGTTCGGAGCCGAAGCGCTGTCCGTAGATGTCCAGGAAGATCCCTGCAGCCCGGCCGAGCTGGGCCAGCCGGATCAGCGCGGTGACGATCCGCTCACGGCGAGGGTCGTTCCTCTTGGTGCTCATGGTGAGTTCGGCGATCTCATCGATCGTGACCACGATGGGCACCGGGCGGCAGTCTTCGGGCAGGTCCCAGATGTTCGCGGCGATCTCCGCGTCAGGCATGTCCGCGCTGATCCGCTGCTCGCGGCGGATCATGTCGTAGATGCCGGCCATGCGGGTCACGAGCGCTTCGAGGAGGTCAGCCGCGTCGTCCGGGTTGTCGGCTATCGCGGAGAAGCGGCGTGCGAACGGACCTAGCTCGATTTTCTTGCAGTCGATCCCGACCAGGGCAACGGGCTGTGCGGCGAGTTCTTTGATCACGGTGCGTTGGGTGACGGACTTGCCGGACTGGGTGGCGCCGACCGTCACCGAGTGCGGGATCTCCCGGTAGTCGCGGTAGTGGACCGAGCCGTCCTCCGCCAGAGCCACCGGGATCTTCAGCGGGCGGCGGTCACTCCTGCCGGGCATCTGTACCTGTTTGAGGACGTCGTATCCGGTCAGCGCAATCTCGACCACGCCGGGTTTGGTCTCGCGGGAGGTGACCTGATGGACGGCGAAGGAGTGGCGCAGCCGGTCCGCGGCGGCGGAGAACTCGAAGGCGTCCTGACCGGGCTGCATCTTGATCCGGAGCCGGAGGCCGATCCGGGTCGGCTTGATCCACAGCAGCCGGGGAACCCTCTGCTGCGGAATCGGCTTGTTGAACCAGCGGGCCAGCGCCAGCCGCATCCGGGAAGCCGGAACGGTGAGCTGACAGGCATCCATCACGGACGCGTAGCGGAACCGGACCCGCAGCAGGGCGAACACGACGCCGAAGGTGAGCCAGTACCAGGCGGGGCGGCGCCACTTCAGCAGCAGCGCCAGCCCGACCACGACCGCGAGCACTACGGCGATCGTTAACCGGTCCATCATCAGGCCGCCTTCGGCTTCGCGGGAGCCTCAACCAGCGAGGTGACCGCGACGGCGCGGAATGAGATCCCGTGCCGCTTCTGCCCGTTGAACTCGTTCTCCCACGGCACGCCCACCAGGCCCGTGAGCGCGACGGGGGTACCCATCGCCAACTCACCGGAGATGTCCGGCTCGGCCACGGTCACCGTGACGACCTCCGCGTTGCCGTTCATCACGAACAGCACGTCCACGGTCACGAGCGTGTGACCGGTGTCCCGGTCGGTAGCAATCACTCCGTTGCGCTTGTCCTTCATCTTCGTCTGCGGGGGCTGAGCGACCATCAGGGTCGCGCCGTTCGTGTCGACGGGAATCTGACGCATGATTGAACTTCCCTTCAGAGGGCGGGGCGGCGTACTTGCTTGGCGGTGGGTCGCCGCTCCTGTGTTGTCGTTGAGCCCGGAGGCGAACGCCTGCGGGTGTCTCACGTTCCCAACTGGTGCGCACCAATAGGTTGCGACTGGTGCGCACCAGATGTCAAGCGGTGTCGCCACTCGGCTTTCTCAACTCGCCTTCCTGCGACACTTCTAGGGAACTGCGCAACTCAACCCAGCGGTAGCCAACAGAGGTTCACGGCAGCACCGTTAAGGTTGGGGTTAACCCCTCACGACCTGCACCAATGTGAGGCATGCTGGTGTTAGGGATCAGTAATCACATGCAGGGCGGTGCACGTGAGTAGCGGACTCCGAACCGTGCGAAGCGCGCGCGAGTGGTCGCAAGAACGGCTCGTGCGCGAGATCGAGAAGTACGCGCGTCAGCACATGCTTGCGATTGCGTCCACGGCAAGCCTGCGCGTCTACGTCTCGGAGTGGGAAAACGGCAAGAGGTCGATCAGCGAGCGGTACGCGAAGATCCTGCGGGCTCTCCTCGGCGTGACCGATGACGAGTTGCACGGCAGGCATGTAGCCTCGGCCGAGCCTCTCCAGACCGACGGCTACGACGACCTAGTCACCCGCATCGATGCAGCACGTAGCGTCAGTCTGACCATGGTCAAGACGTTCATGGATCAGACGGAACTTCTTCGCACGGTCGATCGACAGATGGGGGCCACAAGCCTTGTCGATCAGATGACCGGCCACCTGTCCACGCTGGAGGACGCACTGACCTTTGCCGTACTTCCGGAGACTCGACGCCCCGTCGCTCGCGCGCTGGCGGGAGCGGCGACACTGGCAGCCTGGCAGGCTCTCGACGTCGGCGCCGTCGAACGTGCGTGGCGTCACTATGAGTTAGGCAAGCAAGCGGCCAAGGAGGCTGACGAGCCCATGTATCTCGCGCATGCCACAGCCGAGCAGGCGTACGTGCTCTGTGACGCTGGCCGTCCCGCGATGGCAGTTGGGCTCGTGCGTGATGCTCAACGTCTCGGCGGCAAGATGATGTCGCCGCGACTCCAAGCGTGGCTGTACGCGGCTGAGGCAGAGATCTGCGCCAAGGCCGGGATGCCCGAAGAGTGCCGGCGGGCGCTGGACATGGCTGTGAGCGCGTTGCCGCCGGGCGAAGATGCACGTGATCCCGACATGTTGAGCATCTTCCTGAACGGGGGCCACCTGGCGCGATGGCGCGGGAACGCTCTCGCCTTGCTGGGAGACGACGACGCCGTAGACGACCTGTATGTCGCGCTGGACACCGCGGACCCGACGTTTGTTCGGGCAATGGCAGGAATGCGATGTGACCTTGCGCAAGCCCACCTTGCACGCGGCGAACGCGACCAGGCGCACGAACATCTCCGTCAGGCTCGATTGTTGGCCAACCGAACCGGATCGGTACGCCATCGGCGACGCATCGAGCAGCTCACGCGCTTGTTGTAGGCGGTGGCACAGTTGTACGCGACGCGAGGACGTTGAGCAGGGCGACGAGAGTGCCCGAGCCCATCAGTTCGCCCCGTTCCATGAGCCCAGGGATGTCTGCGAGCGGGACCCAGGCGACGTGCCCAGACTCCTCGATGTCGGTGGGATTACCGATGTGCTGGGCGCCTCGGCCTACGAAGATCTCGTGCGGTGAGTCGACCATGCCCACCATGGGCTGATAGGTGACCACGTGCTCAAGCGAGTCCGGTCGCCATCCGGTCTCTTCCTCAACCTCACGTAGCGCGGCCTCTGCCGGTTCTTCACCCTCGTCCACAATGCCGCCGGGAAGCTCCCAGCCGAATGACTCGGGTACGAAGCGGTAGCGCCAGAGCATGAGCACGCGGTCCTGGTCATCGAGCACAGCAGCGATCGCAACGTGGTGCAGCCGTACAACGTGATGTTCGAACCGCTCTACCCCCGGCGGCTCGACATCGACAAGGCTCAGCTTCACCCATCGGTTGTCGTACAGCGTCCGCTCACCGTGGATCTGCCACGGCTCCAGATCTGTCGGGGCCTGAATGTTCACCGAGCGGTCAGGGAGGCGGTAGGAGCTTCGACCATGAACCTCGATGACGCGCTCATTCACGAGCTTCGCAAGCACCTGGCGGAGAGCCGTACGGCCGATGTCCAACTCCTCAGACAATGTCCGTTCAGACGGGAGCTTGGAGCCAGGCAGGAACTTGCCTGTTGAGATCCACTCGCGAATCGTGCGGTACACCCGCTCCGACTTCGGTCCCATCCGCTGAGCACGCTCCCGTCATCTCATGCTGCCAGCATCAGCGTACCTACCACCTACTAGTAACTAGTAGATGGGCGGTCCGACAGCCGTTGGTGACGATCAGCGGTGCGGTGGGAGTTTCCCTACTTCATCAAGGCTCGCTTCGCTCGCTGGTCCGGCGGCCACCGGCGCTCTTCGATCATCGCCAACCCGACCGCCGCACACTCCGCCCAAGCGCATCAACGGCCGCTCCCGGACCACATGCCGCCGCCACCACGATCCGGCCTCAGGAAGGGAAAGAGGCAACAGCAGCTCGACCCCTACGCCCCGCTCCCGGGGCCACCGCGCACCCTTCCACCCGGTTGCCTACTTCCGGTAGGTCGGATCAAGGACCCGAGGGCCGCGCCAAGCGCGGCGGCGCCGGTCGGTCGCCGCCGCGCCGCCTCTATGTCTCCGCCACCGGCGCACGTCGCCGCCCGCCCGTCGCCGCACGCAGCGGCCACATTCCAACACGGGCACAGGGGCGAACGATGATCCCCAACAGGGCAGGTCAAAGACGCTTTGTGCTACTGAAAGAGGCCGGATCGTGGTGGCGGCGACATGCGGGCCGATGCTGCCAGATGCGCGGGCGTTCGTACGGCCCGCTGATCCCGCACCGGGCTACCGGTCGGCCGGCGGGCGCGGCCATGAGAGGGGGAGAACCCCGCTGTGGCTGGGGCGGTCGGCTCCGCGACTTTAGCCAGCCACTTTGGCGCGAGCCTCGAAGATCACGGCCCCAACGTCGTGCTTTACCGGGCAGGTCCACAGACTGCCCGACTCGCCGGAAGCTTACGGGGCCATGATCACTCGCGCCAAAGCAGCTCCCGGCCAAAGTCGCTCCACCGACCGCAGTCGTTCACAGATCCGTCCCACGGGTGCGGGTCGGCTTCATGCAGCCTGTAGCTGCCAGTGGCCGCAAGCCGGCAGCCCTTGACCGATGGTCTAGGACGAAACACAGACCGCAAGTAGTTCGAAGGGGTGATCATTGGGGCTCCAAGCGGCAGAATGGGTCCGCTACCAGGCAAGCCGCCACGCCACAGTCGACGCTCGCGTCGCGGAAGAGGAAGGAAGGGGACGCCACCAGGACCCGAAGAGGCCACGTCCACGAGTCTTGGACGTCCCCTCGGTCGTCCAGCGAGCAGTGCGTCCATTGTGACTATGACCACTAGCCCACAGAACAATCTCGAAAAACTGCTCGCACGACTACTCAAGCGCACGGCCAGTAGGTCGGAAGCGGAAGTCCAGGCAGACGTGCGCACCTTGCTCCTGGATGGCGGTTTGAACCTAGGTGATGACGACCTCCATGAAGAGGTGATGCCGCGCCTCGAGAGTCAGGTTGGCGATCGTCGGCGCATCGACATCGAAATCGGCTTCACCGCGATCGAGATCAAGAAAGATCTACGCAGCAAAACCCTTCGAGAGGCCGCAGAGGCGCAGCTCGCTGGGTATGTGCGCACACGAACTGAACAGCTGGGGCAACGATACGCGGGCATCCTTACCGACGGGGTCGACTGGCGCGCCTATAGCTTGGCTGGCGATGACTTCATCCAGGTGAGCCGATTCGAGCTCAAGCCCCGCGTGCCGCTCGAAGATCTTTTGCTGTGGCTAGAAGGTGTCCTCGCTACCGCCCAGGGCATCAAGCCCACGCCCTCCGCAATCGAGGCTCGTATGGGCGCGGACAGTGCTTCACACCAGCTCGACCGCGCGACACTCGCCGCGCTCTACGAGCAGCACAAGAATCTACCCACGGTGAAACTGAAGCGTGAGCTGTGGGCACGACTTCTGCGGAGCGCCCTAGGAGCACAATTCGACGACAGCGACGAACTGTTCATCGAACACACACTGCTTGTCAATAATGCTGCGATCATCGCACACTTGGTGCTTGGAATCGACGTCAAGGACGTACGGCCGGCCACCCTCGTTCAGGGGCAGTTGTTCACCAGAGCCAACATCTTCGGCGTAGTTGAGTCCGACTTCTTTGGGTGGCCCATCGAGGTCGATGGTGGTGAATCCTTCGTACACACGCTAGCTCGACGACTGGCGAGGTTCGATTGGCATGAGGTCGAGCATGACGTCCTCAAGGTGCTGTACGAGTCCGTCATTGCACAGGAAACACGTAAGAAGCAAGGTGAGTACTACACTCCGGACTGGCTTGCCGAGAAGATGGTCTCCGAGACCATCACAGATCCCCTGAACCAGCGGGTGCTTGACCCGTCATGCGGATCGGGAACGTTCCTCTTCCACGCTGTCCGCCGGTACCTCGAAGCTGCAGAGGCTACAGGTCAACCACTCAAGCACTCACTTGATGAACTCATCGACCACGTAGCGGGAATCGACCTCCACCCCGTGGCCGTATCCCTGGCCCGCGTTACTTACTTGCTCGCCATTGGACAAGAACGTCTCACCTCAAGTGACCGCAGGTACATAAGGGTTCCGGTATACCTTGGGGACAGCTTCCAGTGGCAGCAACGCACTGACCTACTGGATCACGGTCACCTGGTAATCCGAACGGGCGCCGGCGGCCAATTCTACGAGAATGAGCTTCGATTCTCTGAGAACCTTCTCGCCGACGCCGTTAAATTTGACGACCTTGTCAACGAACTCGCAGACAAGGCAACGAATCGCCCGTCAGGTAAAATCCCTCCCCTTACGGCGGTGTTCAATCGCTTGGCGATCAACTCCGAGCAAGACCGGCAGGAGTTGACTCACAACTTCAGATTGCTGTGTGAACTCGTCGACGAAGGCCGCAATCATATCTGGTCATACTATGTGCGAAACCTTGCTCGACCTATGTGGCTCTCTCGCGCAGAGAACCGAGTGGATGTCCTGATCGGCAACCCGCCGTGGTTGTCCTATCGGCACATGCCGAGAGACATGCAAGAACTTTTCAAGGAGATGTCTCAGTCTCGCAAGCTTTGGCGCGGAGATGAGGTGGCAACTCATCAGGACCTCTCGGGCTTGTTCATCGCGAGGGCAATCCAGCAATATCTTCGCGAAGACGGAATTTTCGCCTTTGTGGTTCCGAATCCTGTACTAGATCGTCCATACTGGTCAGGATTCCGAGCTGGCGACTACCCCGACCCTGAGACACCCGTGAAGGTCGCCTTCTCCGGATCGTGGGACCTACGCCGACTACGCCCCCACTTCTTCCCCCGTGGCAGTGCCGTCATTTTTGGGCGCCGCATCACAGTAGGCATTGGAGCCTCGGCACAGGGAAACAACCCAACTCCGCTTTCCAAGTTCACCGAACGGTGGACCGGGAAAATTTCTCGCACAGCAACAACCTGGGCACAGGTCAAGGGCTGGATTAAGCGGGAGGAAGCTCAACTCAAGTACGCCAAAGAGTCGCTGATCTCCTCTCCTTACCGTTCACGCTTCAACAATGGGGCCACGATTTACCCTAAGTACCTGTTCTTTGTGAAATCGGAACAGGCTAACCCTTTGGGCCTGGGTGGCGGACGCGTCTCTGTACGTTCCGAACGGAATAACCTTGAGAAGACGCCATGGAAAAATCTGCCTGACATGGAAGGGATCGTTGAGAAGGAATTCATCCGTCCCGTCCTTCTCGGCGAAAGCATCCTTCCCTACATGGTATTGGAGTCGAAACAAGCAGTTCTGCCTATCGAGGCTACGGGCACGCTGATGGATGGCGATCACCCTCACTTGGATCGATACCCCGACCTTGCTCGTTGGTGGAGGAACGCCGAAGACCAGTGGAACACGCATCGTCGCAGCGAAAGGCTCTCACTACTGGAACAGTTGAATTTCCGCAAGAAGCTGACGGATCAGTTGCCTGGCACCCCACTGCGTGTGGTGTACGGGGCCTCCGGGATGCACGTGACTGCTGCACTCGTCGACGACCCAAACGCCGTGCTGGAGCACAAGCTCTACTGGGGAACTGTATCGAGCCAAGCGGAAGGCTTCTATTTGACGGCGATCCTGAACACGCCGGCGCTGACCGAATTGGTCCGACCCCTCATGTCCTACGGGAAGGACGAGCGTGACATCGACAAGGCGGTGTGGGAGCTACCCATCCCTACGTACGATCCATCGGAGGCCACACATTCGAGGATCGCTGAGATTGGCGCCGCGGAACACCGCAGAGTCTCCGAACTGCGGCTCGACGAGTCCAAGGGGTTCGTCAAACTGCGTCAAGTAGTCCGACAGGTACTCAGCACTTCTCCGGACGCTGAGGAATTGGACCAACTGGTTCGCCTTTTGATCGAGTAACTCCGGTGAGGTCCGCCGCCCGGGCACACAGCTAGACGCTCACTAGACGCGCGTGCGCCCGGGCGGGCTCGACATACATAAGGGGGGTCATGCAGTTCGAAGTGATACAACAAGGCGAGAGAGAACCAACAAGCCTTCGCTATTGCGCGCTGCTAATCGCGGACAGATGGGCTGACTTGGGATTCGCCACTCTGTTCTACCTGGTTATCTATGACGAGCATGGCGTGCGCCATGATATTGGGGAAGTGAAGATTGGCAAGCATGGGATGCGAGCGCGCTCGCCACTCTCTCTCCCAGCTCGCTTTGACCATTTGTCTGAGAGATTCTTTTCTCTAGGGCAGGATGACAGTTACTACACCAATCTAGTCAACCTGGGGCATCAAACACGAGACGTTGTGCTGGTCGCTTTGCGGGACATGGTCTATGACGAGGACATCTACCAGCAAGCCCGGACTGAACCAGTCACCCAGAAGTCGTTGATGCGTTTTGTGCAGGCCACTGCCGTTCAGGACCAATTCCGCCGGATCGCCCGTGGTGGCGAGCGCATTCGTGGATTCGAAGTCATCTACGAGCCACCAGTACCCGAAGGTAGCAGCGGAGACTCGATACTGCTACCTTTTACTGTTATTCCTCAGTCAGTACCACCAACAAACATTCACGTTCTCATCGGCCGCAATGGCGTCGGCAAATCATATTTGCTGAACAAGCTTACGCGCTGCATCGCGGATAGGCATTCAAATGCAGCGGAGGTCGGCAGGATTATCGAGGCCGGTCGCGGGAATCTGGACACTTTCGCCAATCTAGTGAGTGTCACATTTAGCGCCTTTGATGAGTTTCCTCAGATTCGCGATGACGACGTAGGGATTGATCGGTACTCATATGTTGGGCTAAAGCTACCCGGCCCATTTGGTCAGATCCCTAGAACAAAGGCACCGGATCAACTCGCTCATGACTTCGCCGAAAGCGTGGAGGCCTGTCTAACCGGCAGGCGTGCGCAACGTTGGGCGAATGCCCTTCGCACACTGCGATACGCAGGAAGTGGTTTCTTGCAAGATTCATGGGTGGAGGACTTCCTGGCAATCGAAAGCCCCGAGCAACGCAAGCGGAAGGCCACAAAACTCTTCAAGAACCTGAGTTCGGGGCACAAGGCTGTCCTTTTAACGCTCACGCGCCTCGTTGAACACGTCACGGAACGCACGCTCGTGGTGATCGACGAACCGGAGTCTCATCTGCATCCCCCGCTTCTAGCCGCTTTCATTCGGGCACTTTCCGATCTGCTGACCGATCGCAATGGACTCGCAATAATCGCTACCCATTCGCCAGTAGTGTTGCAGGAAGTGCCGACTTCATGCGTATGGAAGTTGCGCCGTTATGACGATCAGATGGTGGCTGAACGTCCCGCCATCGAAACATTCGGAGAGAATGTAGGAATCCTAACTCACGAGGTATTCAGCCTTGAAGTTACGGACTCTGGGTATCACCGGTATCTGAAACAGCTCGTACGACAGGGGCTGAGTTTCGAGGAGGTGTTGAGCACCTTCGGAGGACAGCTTGGCGGTGAAGCTCGTGCTATTACTCAGGGGCTCATCACTGTGCGCGACCTAGGGGGAGGTCTAGGGCCGGCGGTGGAGGATCGATTCAGATGAGACCATTGCCGCGTCCCGACATACCAGTACTAGACTTCTATCTCGAATGCATTAGTTCCGCGCGCGCAGTCACGCAGCATCGCCTCAAAGCGCTCGCAGGTGATGTTGTCAATGCCACCAAGCACTACGAGGCTGCGGCAGCAAGAACCGCTCTTCACACGTTGGCGGCTCTCAAGGGTATGCCGGAAGACGAGGACGACCGAGCAGAACTCCTCAAAACCTATAAAAGCAGAATGGTGCCATCTGGATCCCCCGGGAATGATGTCTACAATAGACTCAAAAAGGCACCCAAGCACGGCATATGTCCCCTCTGCGGACAGCGTACCGTTGAGACGCTGGACCACCAGATGCCTAAGGCTCATTTTCCGTTACTTGCTGTGTCACCCTCTAATTTGGTGCCCGCGTGCAGCAGTTGCAACTGGATCAAGAGTTCAACCTTCCCCAAGACAGCCAGCGATCAGACCCTTCACCCCTACTTCGATGACGTTACACGTGAACAGTGGCTCCACGCTCACGTCATCGAATCCGAAGTCGCACCCCCAGCGGTAGTTTATTTCGTAGAGCCCCCGAAGGGCTGGGACCACGTCCTGTCAGACCGGGTACGTCTTCATTTTCGCACCTTCGGACTAGCTGAGTTGTACACGTCCCATGCGGGCCAAGAGATCAGCGGGCTCCGCGCTTTTCTCTCATCTTTGCCAGAACAGGCCCTACCCAGCTATTTGGACCGAATGGCCGACAGTATTGCTAGTAGCCAGGACACCGGCGGCCTGAACCATTGGCGGGCGGTTATGTATCAGGCCCTTGCCCACAATTCCTGGTTTATACGGGGTGGGTACAAGAATTTTTGACATGGGCACTCAGGGAGATCTGATGGGCACCACTACACAAGGGGCAAAGCTGATGTCACGAAGCTGCGCAGGCCAGAGGCGCTCTGTCAGCGTCGACCAGTAACCTGCAACGATCAGCCGTGGCACGCCTGGAGGCTCCGTGGAAGCTACCGCTCTCGTAAGTCCCGACCGGTTGTGGTCGGCGCAGGAGGTTTTGGCGCGCCCGAGCCCTGTCCCTGCAGCGGCAGGGGTCTACGGGTGGCATTTCAAGGAACCGCCCCACCCAGACCTGGACGCCGGGCGCCTGCTCTACGTCGGCATAGCCCCGCGGTACATGGCGAACCGGACCAGTACCCAGAATCTGCGCAAGCGAGTGCGCTATCACTACCGGGGCAACGCGGCTGGCTCGACCCTGCGGCTCACCCTCGGGTGCCTGCTCGGACTTGATCTGCGTCGTGTGGGCAGCGGTAAGCAGATGACCTTCTGCAAGGCCGGCGAAGCCGCCTTGAGCCACTGGATGGCGGACAACGCGCGAGTGTGCTGGGTCGAGCAGAATGGGCCGTGGGCCTTGGAGTCACAGCTCATCTCCGAGCTCGACCTCCCGCTG
This sequence comes from Streptomyces sp. NPDC047022, assembly GCF_040644155.1. Lineage (NCBI taxonomy): Bacteria > Bacillati > Actinomycetota > Actinomycetes > Kitasatosporales > Streptomycetaceae > Streptomyces > Streptomyces sp. NPDC047022. The sequence continues at coordinate 132,831 of NZ_JBEYVV010000003.1, forward strand.
AACCTCGACCAGAACCGCCACAACGCGTTCCACAGCCGCCTGAAGGAGATACGGGCCCAAGCACGTGAGCGAGCCCGGGAACTGCCGATTAGTCCGTAGGTCGTCGGCTGGGCTGCTGACGGACCGATCTTCTCGTCTGCGCATGACCGTGCGGAGCAATCGTAGTGTCCTAGTGACCTCTACAGTCAGGCACAGCGCTACTTGATCACGTCCAGAAGGGGGCGTTGTGCTAGAGCAAGACGGCGTGGAGGAGTTCTGTGCTGCGATTACGGCTCTGCGGGTGGATCATTCCACGGGACTGCCGGCGCGACATCAGCCGATCACGCTGCTGTGGGGACTCGGCCGTGCCGCGGCCGGGCACCCGCGGTTGGTGCCATGGACTGATGCGCGCACCGAGTTGCGCCGTCTGATGAGCAGGTATGGCCGCCCGGGTTCGGATCCCTCACCGGAGTACCCGTTCGTGGCCCTCAGCCGATCCCCACTGTGGGAGCTCGACGGTGTGACCGGCGAAGTGCCGCAGGCGCGTGGTTCAAAGCTACGGCAGTGGCTCACTGCCCAGAACCCGCGCGGTGGCTTGCGTAACGAGGTCTATAGCACCACGGCTGTGGACCCGGCGGCGCGCCAACGAATGGTCGACGCGCTTCTGCTCCGCTTCTTCGACGGCGAAGATCCCTCACTGCTACTACATGACTGCCGACTAACCGACCCGGTTTTCGACGGGTTCGGAGCCATGCCTGGCATAGACGTGGGCCAGCCCTTCCCAGACCGACGAGCGTTGGCAGCCGCGCGGGTTCACCGTCCCAACCAGGCAGGCATCTGCGGGACTGCGGAACAGGGCGCGGAGTCCATCGTGGTCTCGGGCGGCTACGAGGATGACGAGGACTACGGCGATGTGATCGTCTACACCGGCCAAGGCGGACGTGACCCCGACACCGGCCGACAGGTCCGTGACCAGGAACTCACACGAGGTAATGCCGCCTTGGTCACCAGTCTGACCACTGGCGCATCGGTGCGCGTAGTGCGTGGAGCCGGCGGCGATCCTGAGTACTCGCCAACGACTGGACTGCGCTACGACGGACTGTTCCGCGTCGAGGATTATTGGTCCGAGCGCGGACGCTCCGGCTATCTGGTCTGGCGCTACCGGCTCACCCAGCTTCCCCAGATAGAAGCGGCCCCGCAGCCGACCATGCCAGCTCCGCGCCAGCCGGAGGGGCGACAATCCCCTGCACGTACAAGCGTGACCACCCAGCGCATCGTACGCAGCACCGCGGTCGCGGACTTCGTCAAGCGCGCACATGACTACACCTGTCAGGTCTGCGACTTTCGTTTGGCTACCCCAACCGGGGCCTACGCTGAAGCCGCCCACATCCAGCCTCTCGGCCGCCCCCACGCCGGCCCTGACATCGCGGCCAACGTTTTGTGCTTGTGTCCCAACCACCACGTGCTCTTTGACCTCGGCATGCTGACCATCGGCGACGACTTGACCGTCACCAGCCGCGCCGGCGGATTCTATCGGGAACGACTCCGCGAGGTCGCCTCCCACCAAGTCGGCCGCGAATACCTCGCCTACCACCGCACCCACCACAGCGCGACGTACATCGCATGATCAAGCCAACGACCATGACCAGCCTGGGTAAAAAGAGCGCGGTGCCCCTCCCCTCAGGTGAGGGAGCGGGGCACCGTGTGCGCCGGGGTTACTCGAAGATGTTCGGGACGGGAATGCGGTTGACGCGGCGGTTAGCGTTCCAAGCGGCGGCAACCGCCAGGTGAGCGGCCTTGAGGCGGCCCTTGGTGCCGTCGGCGCGGGTGTTGTTGTTGGTGGCGATGGTCTGGATCTTGGCCTTGAAGGCAGTGGGGTCGCCCTGACGCTTGAGCTTCTGCGCCAACTCCTGGGGGTTCAGCACATCGGAGTGTTTGGACATCACCGTGGCGATGCCGCCGATAGTCACGGCGTGCCAGGTGTCGGGAGTGCGACCCCAAGCGTCCTCGGCGATGGTGAGCGACAGGTCCAGTATCTCGGGTCCGTTCTCCATAACGATGCTGAGGATTCCCTTGATGCCGCGCACACCGTTGGCGGTGCTGCTGCCGACCTTGAGCTGGTGCTTCTCCAGGACAGTGTTGGTGTCCTGGAAGAGCGGGTGCCCGGCCAGCACACCGATCCTGAACTCGTCATTCGGTCCGACCTTCGAGGACTCCTTGTTCTTGATGATGAACAGCGACGCCTCGTTGGCCATCGAGAGGCCGGAGTGGACTTCGCAAGTGATGGTCTGGACAGCCTTGCCAACTTCCTCCGGGGCCGAGACCTTCCCGGTCAGGATGAGCTGGCAGGCGTAGACGCGGTGCATACCGTCCACCGCGTACAGACCGTCCTCGCGCTGCGAGATGATCGGCGTTCCGAGGGCGGTGGGGACCAGCTTCTCGGCGATGGCTTCCGCACGGGCCTTGTTGAGGTTGCGCTGCGCGCGGGGGTCGAACTTTATGGTCCTCGGGTCCACCTTGATGTACTCGATGGGGTGGTCCGGGATGTCGTAGCTGTAGTCCTTGCCAGGCAAGGCTTCTCCTCTTGTGTCAGCGCCCCAGTGGGGGCGACGGCGACACATGTCAGCTCCCGAATGCGGGAGACGGCGACTAAGCGCTGATCAGCGTATCGGACAACTGCACTATCTACAGGCTGAGTTGTCGATTGATCCAAATGCCCGCATAGTTGGATCTGTCTGCAATGAAGCTACTTGCAAGGGGGTTGAGTTGAGAGCGCGACCCTCAGTAGCGCACAGAACGCCCGTGGACTATCTGTGGACGAGTCGCGTCCCATCTGTCATCCATGGGACCGTGACCTGCGTGAACGACAGGGACAAGAATGGCCTCCAGATCCACGACCGACGGTCGCATCCGCTGAAGCGGTGCACGACTGTCCCGGTCTTCGATGGGTTTGGAACCTTGCCCCGAATCGACGTAGGCCAGGCCTCGCAGCGCGGTGCTCCCTGACGACCGCGCGCGTCCATCGCCCCTGCGCGCAGGCATCTGTGGTACTGCGGAGCAGGACGCGGAATCGATCGTGGTCTCAGGTGGCTACGAGGATGACGAAGACTACGGTGACGTCATTGGTGCTCCGCATCGTCGGGCCGTCCCCTTCAGGCAGCCTGACCGCCTTGGACGTTGTCGACGTACCGGCTCAGCGACGCAACGCTGTGGAAGACCCGATATTCACTCGCCTCCAAGGCAGCCTGCTCTGCCGGTGTGGTCTCCGGGACGAGGACCACAGGGTCTCCCATCTCCTCCTGAAGCCCCTGAGGCCAGAATGCGACGGCCACGAGGATGGGGCTGCCTGTGTGGGGGTCGGTCACCTCGCTGTCCAGTTCCGGTGACGCGAAACCCTGCTTCTTGAGTGCGTCCAGCAGCCCGTACAGGCCAGGCATGTCCTCCTCCGGCATCCGCTCAGGCATCGGGACGGATTGCCGCCGGGGAAGCGTGGCTGTACCGCCCCTTGGCGTCAGTGCTACTGGTGACGGCCCTTCGAACAATTTGGTGAGGAAGTTGTTGGACGCTTCGGCCAGAAGTTCACGCCTTGTGCTGAGGAATGAGCGGTATGCGTCGAGGCTCCAGAGATCCGGGTCGGTGGGGATCCACTGCGATTCCAGAGCGCCTGGCACGCTTTGAGTGATCTCAGCCAGGTAGTCCTCCGGGCGCTTCGCACTGATCTGCAGGTTGGTGTCCTGGGTAAGGAAACAGAAGTTGGCGACCGCGTTCACCTCGCCTCTGCTGTAACCGTGCTTGTAGAGCTGCGCTTTCGGGAAGATATGGTGCACCTGGAGGGAGCTGAGCTTGCCAAGCAAGCCATCTTTCAAGGGAACTCCACTGGACAGATCTTGTGCACCGTGGACTCGGGAGAGCATGTAGAGGAGCGGATAGAACCGTGACCCCATGCTGGCGCCCTGGAAGTCCTCGGGCCTGATCTCCAGTCGTCCACCGCGGCTTTGCCTCAGGGTTTCAATCAGCTGGTCGACGCCACCGGCGTCGACCGCCGCGAGGTCCTGGTTGAGGGCAGTTTCCGTGGCCCCGGTGTGCCTACCCCAAAGGAAGCTGTGCACGAACCAGTAGAAGAGTCGATCGCGGGTCATGGCGTTGGGGAACTTGAAGGAATGGTGGCGCAGTAGACGGCTCATGACGGGAAACGCAGCCCGGCCGTTGAGCACGCGGTCGTGGTCAAGGCCCAGACGTCCACCCAAGGCGTTGAGCAAGTAGCTGATCGACTCGACGGTGTCATTCAGTCCGGTCTGGAACTCCTGTGGATCCACGTCCGCCAGCTTGGAAAACTGCGCTTCGCCTGTGATGACGGCGTTGACGTTGCGCAGCAGCCAGTCCAGTTTGAAGGCGAAGCCACTGTCCGACCAGTTCTTCAGCGCCTCGTTCATGGTCTGGCGGGCTGGCGACCAAGAGGCACAGATGGCCGCCAGCGCAAGGTCACCCTTTGACAGTTTTGTGCCACCGGAGTTTACCCGGTTGAAGATCTCCACGACCACATCAATGGTCATGCCCTCGCCGGTTACCTCCTCGATGTGAATGTTGCGATCCCTGATCTGGGTAATACGATTCAAACGCTCGATATAGGCAGACAACTGACTGGCATCGCCGTCGGCGAGGGCGGTGATGGAGGGCAGAAGTGCGGTCAGTCCCCCACGGAAGAGTGCGGTAACGTCCACCCAGGACGGGTTGTCCTTCATCTTGGCCGGCGCATAGAACTCGAAGGACTCAGTCTCCAGACTGAAATGAACTCCGCTCAGGGCAGACGGGTTGCCCTCGAAGAAGCGGGGCGAACGGCCTCGCATGACGCCGTAGAGAGTGGTGACCCTCTGCTGCCCGTCGAGGAGCATCTGCACGGTTCCGTCGGTCGCCGGGCTCCCACCACGGGTGCTGGCGCTCTCCGCCTTAGTACTCCAGGTGAGGAATCCCCCGATCGGGTAACCGCGGTACAGAGACTGGAGAAAGCCACGGACCTGGTCGCGTGTCCAGACGTAACCACGCTGGAACTCGGGCAAGGCGATGTCTCCGGAGTCGACCTTGTCCAGGATCTGCGAAATCTTCATATGCCGCCTGCTTCGGTGGGCCCGCCAGTATCCTGCAAGGACTCAGGCCTCTGGGACAACTATGCCGACAATCCTGGAGGTTACACCCACAATCTGACAAGCGGCGGGGAGTTGGTGCTGCGCCAACCACCTCCAGGCTTGGCCGTGACCGGTGGCCGATGGTCCGAGACTCATCGACGACCTCAGATGGCCGATGGAAGAGTGGATGTCCCATTCATCAGCGGGGACAGGCGATCAAGCGCACCGGCTCGGAGAGCACCAGCGCAGCGGCTTCCAGATCCGTCAGCCGTCTCGCCAGTGTCGATGCAGCAAGCTTTCGGGGCAGGGTATCCGCGAACTTCAGGCCCTCGACGGCCCTGTTGCTTGCCCGCAAAGCCAAGGCCTGAGCGAAGGTCGTCCGCCGGGTGCAGCGTTCCAGCACAGCACGTCGTCATCCGCCAACAGCAGCATCCAGCTTCGGACGACGACGCGGCGCCGGCAGTTCGGCAGTAGACCCCATGCGCGACATCTAACGTGCTCGCTGGGGTTGCGGACTATCCGTGGACGCAGTCCACGCGGTTAGCAGTAAGTAACGCTCCTACCTGCTCTTTTGCCGGGTTCCCACGAGGCCTCCGGAGCCGTATGCGCAGGTTCGAATCCAGCCAGGCACTCGCACCCGCGAACCCGACGCCGGCCACAAGGGTGCGCGGCCTGGGGGTGCGCCGACGAGGCGGTCGCGATGCGCTGGATGTCGATGCCTGCGGTCACATCCGCTGAGGCGTGGTGACTCCCAAGAGGTCCAGACCGCAGCGCAGGGCCCTTGAGACGTGTCCACGAGAACGACCAGCAACGGTTCACCACAACGGAAGGTGCCTGCCTCCGGCTCTGTTCGATGGCCTTCTCCTATGTGTGGTGGCGGGCTCACCGAGGCCCAGATGAACGGCCTCCTGCTGTGGTCGCACCGAACATGCGAGGGAGCCTGAGGTGGAGCGCCTCCTGAGCGCCCTCCTTGGACATCCGGCCGACATCCCGCTCCTCGCCGACGCCATGGCCGAGCTTGATGGCTACCGCGCCGACCACGGTCGGGAAAGAGCCGCGGCGGCCGTGCGTCACGGAGCTAGGAGGATGAGAGGTAGGATTAGTAGCATGAGTGAGCCTACCGGCAAGTACTCGATCACTATGCCGCGCGACATCGCCGAAGCGGCCAAGGCCCGCAGCGGCCCCTCCGGCTTGTCCGCCTACGTGGCCGCGGCTGTCGCACGCCAGATCGAGCGGGACGACCTGAACGAACTCATCCAGGTCGCCGAGGCCGAGCACGGCCCCATCACGGACGAGGAGATCGAATCTCTCCGTGATCAGCTCCACCGGTCCCGGCGCGAACAAACACAGGGCGGAGCGAACGCCGCGTGACCCGCTCCCCCGCCGTCCCTGGCGGCACCCTGGTCCTCGACAGCGAAGGGGTGGCCAAGGCTGTCCTGCGCGACCGCACGGTGACCGGCTGGCTGGCCTTGGCCCGCGCAGATGACCTGCGGGTGATCACCTCGGCGGCCACGCTCGTCGAAGCGGTCCACCCGCGGATCAACCGCGCAGCCTTGGAGTGGACACTCTCCCGCCTCGTCGTGGAACCGGTCACCGAGTCGACCGCGCGGCACGCTGCCGCGCTCCTCGCCGACGCCGGTCTCCACGGGCACAAGCACGCCATCGACGCCATGCTCAGCGCCACCGCGCTGGCCGCCCCCGGCCCCGTCACGGTCCTGACTTCCGACGCCGAGGACCTCACCTCGCTGTGCGGCGGACGCGTCACCATCATCAAGGTCTGACTACAGCCGCCTAGACCAGGGCCAGCGACAACGGACCGTTCACATCAGCTGACCGTTCGACCGGCTGGCCGGGTCTCAGGCCGCGCGAAGACCATGACGAGCACCATCCGGTGCCAGGGGGCGAGTGCAGCGCGGGCCGGGTGAGCCTCCGAGACGCCGACCGGCTCACAGACCGTTTTCGTCCATCAGGCGCATCAGGTTCCGCTTGCGCTTCTGGGCAGTGCGGAGGGCCGTGACGTACACCGCGAACTCGTCCTCCGTGCCCAGCCGTCGGTGGCAGTCTCGGCTGCTCAGCAGCAGACTGACGAGCTGCTCGTAGATCGCGTTGCCGGTCTGCTTGGTGAGCGGCTCTGCCAGGCGCAGGTAGACGCCGAGCGCGTCGGCGGGACGGTCGACCCGCGCCTGGTCGGCGAGGGCAAGCCACTGCCTGTCGTGGGCCCCGGTTTGGGTAGCGGCCCGCCAGGCGGCGTCGACGTCCTTGTCGTCGAGCAGGACGTCGACCAGGACCGGTCCGCCGTACCAGCCACTTTGCCGTTGACCCGCGTCGGCGCGCAGCACGTCCAGCGCCCCCTCGCGCTCGGCCGGCCAGCAGTCGGCGGTCTGTGCCGCAGCCCGCAGTTGCTGGTACGCCAGCAGGGAGCGGTGGGCACCGAAGTGGTCGCGGCGCACGGCGACGGCGTCCGACAGGCGGTCCGCCTGGGTGTAGCGGTCGCAGAGGTAGTCGACGACGGCAGTGTCGACGGCGGCGAGGTCCCGGGTTTCCCGGATGCCGCGTTCCGCCCAGCGCAGGGCCTCGTCGGAGCGCCGGGCGGCATCCAACTCGCGGGCGATGACAAGGTGCGTGTGGCCGTCGGGTGAGAGATCGGCGGCGTGCACGGCGATCACCGCGTCGATATCGCCGCCGGCCTGGGCCAGGCGTTCCATCAGATACTTCTCGGCCCAGCCACGGCGGTTGCCCTGCCACGCCTTGACCGTCGACTTCCGCATGACGGCCATTCCCTCTTCGCCGAGGGCATCCTCGTAATCGAGCGGATCGATGTCGGTCAGGCCGCCATAGGTGTCGCCGAGCACATGGCCGACCAGCCAGCGTGCGAGCTCATCGGGATCGGGGCGTGCCGCACGGCAGGCGTCGAGGTGGGCGTCCGCGAGGTCCGCGCCGATCTGGCCGAGCCATCCGTCCGAGTCGTCGATGCTCTCCGCCGCCTCGGCCAGCAGCCGCATCGCCTCCCGGGCCAGGGTGATCGCGTCGACGGCCCGGCCTGAGCCGGTCAGCGCCCTGATCGAGGAAACCGCCTGTCCTGCCTGGTCGGCGTAGGCGCGGGCATCGGCGTACTCGACATACCCGTACTGCGCGAAGGGGTCGATGTCGAGCAGATCACGGATACCGGACCGGACCGCGGCAAGGTCCCCGCGGCCGCTCGCGGCCCGCAGTTCCAGGCGGCGCCGCAACTGCCGGTCCGCGTGGACCTGTTCCCGCAGTAGAGCGAGCAACTCGTCCTTGGACAAGGCGGACAGCCACCCGTCCAGGTCCTGCGCGCGCTCCCGGGCCGCCTTCCGCTGCCGCGGCAGGCTCTCCCGCCGGGCGAGCACCCGCAGGCCCAGGGCGACCAAGTGCTTGCAGAAGTTGCCCTCCATGCCGTACGGGCAGTCGCACTCGCCGGCCAGGCCGCCGGGCCCGTCCAGGGTCAGTTCCACCTCGTACCGTTCCGTGCCGTGAACGCTCGCGGTGATCCATCCGTCACCGATCTCGACTCCGGACACCGCATCCAGGTACCCGAGCGCCCGCTCGAAAGAACGGGCACCGGCCAGCTTCTTGAGATTGGCCTTGGTGAGACTGCCCACGATCGCCGCCCACTCCGCGTTACGCACTTGACAATCCACCAGCCTAGGGCTGCCAGGATGCGAGGAACCACAAGTTCGGCCGCTGGACCGTCAATGCCGCCACCCCACGAGACCCCGGGATGTCGAGGCCCCCGGCGCGAGCCTCTCTCATGAGGTGCCGATGCACCGAGGCCATCAGATACGCCAATTGAGGGATCGCCGCGTACCTGCGGCCCACAGGGGTCCCGGTGTCGAGCACCGATTCAGAGTTCGAATACGTGATCGCCCTTGGAATGGGCGGCGACGATTGTGCGCCGTGCACCGGTGAATCGGCTACACGGGTCCGCTTCCGCCTGACAGAGCGGGGGTCACAGCGGGCACGGTCCTCGGTGCCGAGAGCGGCCATGCCGTAGGCAGCGGGTCACGCCCCGGTAAGCGTCTCTCTGTGCCTCAGTCATGCGCCCCGCCAGGGACTCGAGCCCGCCGCTACGCGCCACGGCCTACCGGTTCAGCTGCACCACTGTTTGAATGACCAACTGCCCGCCAGCGACCAACGGTTCCGACCCCCAAGCTCCGAGCCCCCGCCGGGGGCACCCGCCGGTCGGCCTGCAAGAATCAAGCTCTGACCAGCGCGAATAGCGCGAATGCCGACTTGAGAGAGCGGGAGACAGTCTCACTGTCTCCCGCTCTAGCTCGTTGTCTCTCACTGTCCGCGCACCATCGCGATTCACGCGACACACCTTCGACACGTGTACCCGCAGGGCGCCCCTGACGACGTCGGGCGGCTGTGCGGAAGGATGTGGACATGGCGGAGTACGACTGCGGCAGCCCTCGGTGAGCGGGGCGGTAGGTCAGCGTTTCGGCGGTGGCTTGATCAGGTAGATCCGGCGGGCCAGATCCAGCGCGGTCAGCAGCACGTTGGCGCCATTCCAGGTGTACCGGCGCTGCTGCTGCCACACGGAGCCGAAGGTGCCGCTCGGGTCGGCAGCGTGCGCGTTCACGACGATCGTGGACCGATCGCTCCAGTCATGGAGCTCTTGTTCGTGGGCGCCTACTGTCCAGGTCTGCCCGCCCCGGATGTGCTGGGCGATCAGCCCGGGAATCACCTGGAACCGCGACCCTTCGGCCAGGGCCACGGCCAGCCTCTCGACACCGTCCTGCAGTCCGTGGGTGCTCGTGCCGGGGTCGTGGTCGAACAGTAGGCGTACGGCATCCCTCAGGAGGCCCCGGCCGACTTGGATGCTGGGGAGGTCGCGATAGGTCACGGGGAAGGGGAAGCGCGACCTTCGGACTTGCGGGTACACGTTGCCCGGGATCATGTCGCGCCCGCCCTCGGTGAACGTGTAGACGGTCTCGCGGTTCCCGTTACGCACGTAGAAGCCCAGCAGATACATGTCGGACCGGCGGAAGAGCCCTCGGACCATGCCGCCGTCGACGGTGTCACGCTCAGCGAACCGTCCGATGTTGATCGACTGGAAGGCGTTGGGGTCGGGGTTCCGGATCAGATGGCCGGCCCCGGGCTGCCGGGCGGCCTCGTCCCCCAGCATCGCGCTGCGGATGTTCTGAACCGTGTGCGTGTAGAGGTTGGCGAACTCCTCGTCGCTTCCCACCGCCCTCAGATGAGGCTGGGCCTGCGTCTGCGTCTGCGTCTGCGTCTGCGGCCGGGCCTCCAGCCCGTTCTGGGCGACCGCGCTTCCCGCGCCGAGGGCGCCCGCCAGCACGGAAACCACGACCGTCGCACTGATCAGCCGCCGCCGCAGCGGTCGGTCTTCAGCTCCTCGCGTCATCTCTTCTCGGCCGTCCACGTCAGACCCAGAATTCGAACTCGGCCTGCAGATGGCCCTTGGTGACCCGGCCTCCGTCGCTCCAGTAGCGAGCCTTGAACTCCGCGCCGTGCTGCAGGCTCACGTCGATCAGGGTCGAGCCGTACGCGGCGCAGTGGGCGTTGCCGCAGGCCCAGTCCCACGCGACGCGTTTGCCCTTGCTGTTCACGATCTCGATCCAGTCCCAGCCGTCGTACGCATCCCGCCCCGAGGGCGCCATCCACGTGACGTTGATCCCCTCGATGTGGGACTGGTACCACGAGCCCCGGAACTGCGCGGGCGTCACCTCGTTGATCAAATAGTCGGTGTTGAGCTTCTCCTGCTCCGTCCCGGCTGTACTGAGGTCCTTGTTCTGGTACGTCGGCGGCTGCCAGTGCTCACGCGCCGAGTCGGCAGCCGGAGCGGCCGGCACAGCCGCCTGCGTCGACCTGTCCGAAGTCTGTGAGGCCGCGGTGGATGTCCCCAGCGCCACCACGGACACACCCGCCAGCACCCCGGCCACGACCGCGCCCCGCCGCCGAGGCGTGTTCACCCCGGCGGATAAGGAAGAGATCCGGCCCTTTCCTCGTGTACGGAATAACATGCGTACTCCACCCTGTCGTTGATCGATGACCAATGAGCCAGAAACGCTAGGGAACGGCGTTCAACGTTCCTTTGACGACCGCTAAACGCGAGCGTTCACGCATGTACGCAGGGCATGACGATGGCGTCGCAGACCTTCTCCTCAATGTCCCACAGGGGTTAACAGGCCATCTCATTTGGACGGCTGAAAGGATGATCACTGCTCTCCGACAGGAGTCAGGGCTGTGAGGAGTGCTCGCCTGAGAGGCTCGATTGCTGCATCCTCCGCAATATTCTTGCCACCCCCCATGTGTCCGACTGTCCGGTCGGGACTCTGGCCTTGGTTGATGGGACGCACACCCTCTGAGGGCCGGTGTCCGGGTCTGGAGGCTGCAACTCCGGGGTGTTTCATGATCGGTCGGGTGCTGGCTATTTCCCACAGAGGGGGCACTGATGAAGTCAGACCCGTGCCGAGTGACTGCGCGGCTGTTCGGGAGCCGACATCCTCTCTGTGCCGCGCTCAGGATCGTTGCCAGTGGTTGAGCTGTACACCAGGTCCGTGCCGAGCCGTGTCGGGGCATGGTGGACTGTCTGGCCGTTGCGGACGGTGGCGATGAGCCCGGACTCGCGAAGGACGGCGGCGTGACGCGAGGCTGCCGCGGCCGACACTCCGAGGGTCGTCGCGAGTCCTCCGGTCGTCAGGGCCGGCGCCCTGACCACGGCGACCAGTGCCGCGGCCCTCGTTGCCCCCAGGAGCGACACCAGGGAAGGGGCCGGACCCCGAAGCTCGGGGTCTCGCGTGATGGCGCCGACGGTAGCGGGATACATGACAGTCACAGAGTCGACCAGCGGATCGAAGATGATTCGGGTGGCCAGCGCAGTGGGCTGGAAGATCAAAGGACGCCCCTCGAGGGACTCGTCCGCGTCGACGAGGGTGTTCAGAAGCAGTCTCCGCCCGTCCCACCGGATCGACGGATGCAAGGAGTTCAGCATGCCGTCGATGCCGCCGAGCGCGACACGGACTCCTGCCTGCGCTGAAGCGGTGGCTACTACCGAGGTGATCCTTCGGCGGTAGGGGTCCAGGCCCGTCACGCGGAGACCGGCGAGTACGCGGTTCAGCGTGCTCACCGCGCCCGGGTGGCCGTCGGCGAGCGCACGGGTGAACGGAGTCAGGGCGCCGGAACGGGCCAGGTCCCGCAGATGGGCGGTAGCCGAGAGGGAGTGAAGGTCGATCGTTGACGGTGTCGGCCGGGCGGCCTGATCGAAGAACGCCGGAACATAGAAGTTCGTGTACAAGTCGAACAGTCTGTTGTGGTCCGGGTTCCAGCTCCGGGCGACTTCCAGCCGCCACGCCGACGGTTTCCGCCTGGAGGTCCGGTCGGCCAGGTGGGCCCCGCCCAGCGCGAGCTCATACCCGAAGTCAGGCACGTCGGCGACCTGTAATCGCTCCAGGTCGCCCGCCGACAGACTGATGCGAATCAACCTGGTACCCCCGGGATCATGCGCCGACGAGTCCGCCCCAGACCTTTTGCATGCTGACGCAAAAGCCTAGCCGGTGGGGAATTGGGGGTCGATCGTTGAATCAAGCCTTCGGCAGCGGCCGGCGTCGCCGGCGGCTTCTACCGGGCCTTGCGCAGGGCAGGCCCAAGCAGTCCGAGACAGGTGGCTCCCGAACAGCGGGAGCGGAACAGGGGGACAGCAGCGAAAGGGCGAGCAGGGGGTAATGCGGGCCGCGTTGCGGGGATCGCCGGCGTAATCGCGCCGTCATGGCCCGGACCGGCCTGGCCAATTCTGCACCGGAACGGTGTGTACACACCACGGCGCGGCGCCAGGGAACGCGGCCTCGCCACGGTGCGCAACGGCAGGGCGAGAACAGGACTCCCGGCCCAAGGAAACTGCCGCAACTCGTCACCTTCGTCAGACCACACGGCTGTCGCGGCCATCGTGCCCGCGACGTCGCCACTCGATCAGGAGGAAGACTCATGTACATCGGCAAGAGGTTGGCCGCGACCACGGCGCTGATCGGCGCCATAGCCACGGCCGGGGTGCTGGCCGCAACCCCGGCGAGCGCGGATGTGGGTATCCGGCTGAGCACCAGTCACAACGTGGGTGTGTACGGGGACTACCATGTGATCACCAACAACGACAAGGTCGCCAAGGACCTCTCCCCCGCAATGCACGACGGGATCGACGCCGACTGCTACAGCCGCCTGGGGAAGGACCTGGGCTTCGGGCCCGTCTGGTACCACACCATCGCCGAGTACCACAACGACCTCGGGTTTTCGCAGTACGTGTACGGGTGGACCTACGCTCCCTACGTGGACAACAGCGCCGCCGTGGGCAGTCTTCCCAACTGCGGCTACTGATCTCCACGGGTTCTGAGCAGGGTCGGGGACTGGCACGGTGGCTGTGCCCGGTGTCCAGTCCCCGTCGCGTCAGTCTGGTCAGGTGCCTGAGGCGCTGAAGCTGTCGCTGATCCTCATGCACGCGAACAACCTTCAACTGCCAGCAGCCGGCGGACCTGTCGGATGTCGCCTGCGCGTCAGGCGGGCACCACAGGCGCGTCCCAGTCGATCCGGTATCGGTGCGTCCAGCCGAACATCTTCTCCGGCGTCAGGAACGTCCGCGTCGCCAGCGGCATCAGCAGGGCCATGATCCTCGTCGCGACCGGGCCCATCGACTTCTGGCTGTTGGTCCTCGCGGCCTGGGCCGCGACCTTTTCCACCCGGCCCCGCCTCAGCTGCTCGTACGTCGCGAAGGCCGCGCGCACGTCGGGGATGTCCCGTAGACATCGCGCCAGTTGCACCGCGCTCTCCACCGCGAGGGACGCGCCCTGTCCGGAACTGGAGGACGGCGCGTGGGCCGCGTCGCCGACCAGGACCATCCGTCCCCGGTGCCACTTCGGCACCGAAGGCAGGATCTCCAGCCCTCCGAACGTGAGCAGTTCGTCGTCGCCCGTGCCCCGGAGCAGGTCGCGGCCGGGCACGTCCCTGGCGTACTTCTCCCGCAGGATCCCCATCCATGCGGCCGACGGCGTCGCGCGGGCCTGCTCCGCGCTGAGCGGCTCGTCGTAGGGAAGGTTGCCGAACCAGGCGGTGCCTCCCCCGGGCACAGGCCAGTAGCCGAGGAACGCGTGCTCGCCGAAAGCGAAGTACATGGTGTCCGGCCCCGCCCGAGGGACCTCCGCCTTCGAGTACGCCCCGAAGCCGAGCAGGCCGGCGTACCGGGGGCCGGGCGCTGACGGGTCGATCAGCCGCCGGACCGTCGACCGGATGCCGTCGGCCCCGATCAGGACGTCCGCGGCCACCTGGGTCCCGTCGGTGAACTCGGCGCTGACGCCCGCCGGGGTTTCCTCGACCCCGGCCAGCCGCTTGCCGTACACGGTCGGTACGCCCACCGTGGCGGCCCGCTCGCGCACCGCCCGGTACAGGTCGGCACGCCACATCACCTGGCTGGGCGGCAGGCCCGTCAGCCCGCCGAACTCGCCCATCCTTCGGCCCTGTCCGTCGGTCATGACCATGCGGTGGATCGGCTGGCCGGCCAAGCCCTGGTTCACACCGGCGACCTCGAGGGCGCTGAGCCCGTTCGGGGCGACCATCAGCATGCCGCCGGTGCCGTCCGCGGTGTTCTCGTAGGCCTCGTAGACGGTCGCCTCGATGCCCGCCCTGTGGAGCGCGAGGGCCGTTACCGGTCCGGCTATACCGCCTCCGATGACGGCCGCCGTCTTGATCGCACTCATGGGTCTGCCCCTTTCCCGTGCCTGGGTCGGATGTTCAGTGGCCGTGCGGGCGCGCCGGGTCGTCGACTGTCGGGTGACCGCCGGTCCGGTGAGCGAGCCGCAGGTCCTCGAGGTAGGCGCGGGAGCACATGGCGCTGAGGACCGCGATGCCGCCGCGGTGCACGCGGACCTCACTGTCGGTTGCGGCACCGGTCAGTCGGATCCGACGGGCGCCGGCGATGGCCGGTCCCTCGGCGGTCCTGCCCTGCGCGTCCTTGACCTTGCCGCGGCCCGTCCAGTGCAGGTCCCAGTGCTCGACGACGGCGTCGTCCGGCACCAGCAGCTTGACCGTGGCGCGCTGGAGTTCCAGGCGTAGCTCGATGTCGTCGGGCAGGTCCGGGGAGCGCAGGTCGATCACGGCCAGGCCCCTGCGGGCGCGCACCTGGATGTGTCCGGCGCGGGTCCAGTTGCCCAGCCGCTTGGTCACGGTGTGGTCGGCGTGAACGCGCTCGGCAGCGGTCGTCTCAGTGCTGGTGGTGATCATCTCCGTGGTCTCCGTCCGCTCGTGGTTCCTGCTCTTTCCGCTGAATCGATAGTTGCAATGAAACTAGTCTCATGTCAACTAGTCGCACCGTGGGTAGCATGTGAACATGAGCACCTCGTCCCGCAACTCCCCGCTGGCTCTGACCGTGCTGGCCCTGCTGCATTTCCAGCCGCTGCACCCGTACGGAATCCAGAGATTGATCAAGCAGTGGGGGAAGGACCAGGTCGTCAACGTCGGCCAGCGCGCGAGTCTCTACCGGACGATCGACCGGCTGCTCGCAACGGGCCTGGTCGCGGTCCGGGAGACCGGCCGCGACCAGCAGTACCCCGAGCGGACGGTGTACGAGCTGACCGACGCGGGGCGCTCGACCATGCGCGTCTGGCTGGACGAGATGCTGGCCGCGCCGAAGCAGGAGTTCCCGCAGTTCCCCGCCGCGCTGTCCTTCGTCCTCATGCTCGCCCCGGAGGAGGCCCTGGACGTGCTGGAACAGCGCGCCGCGGCCCTCGCGCAGACCCTTGACGCGCACGACAAGTCCCTGACGGAGGAGTCGGAGGTCCACGGTCTGCCGCGGGTGACCATGCTCGAAGGGGAGTATCTGCGCGCAATGACCGCCGCAGAACTGGACTGGATCCGCGCCGTCACGGACGATCTGCGCAGCGGCCGGCTCAGCTGGAACCGTGAGGAGCTGATCGGCTTCGCCCAGAGCACCGGGCAGCAGGCCCTGGCCGCTCAGACGCCCTCAAAGCCGGACCACGACCTGCGGTGACCACAAGCCGTGCGGCTCGAACACGCCTCACAGGTGGGATGCCCTCGGCACGCCGGGCCTCCGGACGTGCGCCAGATGGACCGTACGAGGTCGGTCGACGCCCGCCGACAACGACAGAAGCCCACGGCATCTGAGCTGTTCAGAGCCGTGGACTTCTTCAGTCCCGCCGGTGAGCGAGATCGTCGATCAGTAGACCGGCTACTGATCGACCGGGGCTGTCCGTCTCTACTCGGCGGGTGCCGCCAACGCCCGTTCCGTCCAGGTGGGAACGTCGGGGATCGGTGTGAGGGAAGGGTGGGGCCTCACTTGCAGGTGCCGCTGCCGGAGTCGTTGTACCGCAGCGCCGTGGAGTCGAAGCCGGGGCCCGGCAGGACGGGCTTGTAGTCCCAGCTGTAGCTGTTGGACTTGAGGGTGAGCTTCATGCCGCCGAAGGCGCTGGCCTGGGCGGTGACCACGTTGGGGTTGTCGTAGTTGCCCGGCGTGCCGGCGAGGGTGTCGATGGCCTCGCCGCCAGAGCCGACGATGAACTCCGGGATGCCGTGGGTCGGGTCGTACTGGCCGGCCGGGTTCATCGGGCGCAGCCGGGCGTACGCGTGCTCGTGACCGTTGAGGATGAGCGTGGCGTGGTGCTGGTAGAGGAGCTTCCACCACGCGTCGGCCGCTGCACCCTCGGTGCCGCCGGCGCCCGGTGCGGACGCCGGCACCGTGGCGGTCGAGGCCGTCGTGGCGCTGAAGGTCGGCTGGTGCCAGTACGCGATCGTGCACTGACGCGTGTTGGCGGCCAGGTCATGCGAGAGCCACTGGGTCTCCTGGCCGAGGAGGCCGTTGTCCGTCGTGGAGCAGTCGTGGTTGAACGCGTCGGAGCCGCACTCGGCATTGAGCGAGATGATGTGCCAGTTGCCGAGGTTGTAGGAGTACCACCCCTGTTTGCCGGCGGTGTCGTCGCCGGCCTGGCCCTGGGTGTTCGGCGTGCCGGCCTGATCGTGGCCGTTGAAGTAGCCGAAGTAGCCGAGTCCGTTCTGCCCGGCCTCGTTGTCGCCCTTCTTGGTGTACGAGTAGTACTCGTGGTTGCCCGGCGCCGGACGCTCGAGCATCTTCAGGCCGCCCCATGCCTGCTCGAAGGACTGCTCGAAGTCGGTCAGCTTGCCGACCTGGTACTGCTCGTCGCCCAGCAGTGCGACGGCATCGGGGTGCATGTCCGTGGCCTGCTTCGCGGTGGCGAACTCGGCGCTCATGCCGCCCAGAGTCGGGCTGCCGCACTTGAGCGACGTCGGGGTGACGGCGTTCTCGGTGTCGTCGGGCTCGCAGGCGATGTCGCCGACAGCCGCCAGGGTGTACGACGCCGCGCTGTGGTGGGCGTAGGGCCAGTCGTTGTCGCTCTGGTTGGCGGCGGCAATGGCGGTTCCGGTGACCGCGAGGACGGCCAGGCCGACAGCTGCGGCGGAGACCTTGGTGGCGCGTCTCATGTGCGTGTCCTTCCAACTACAGAAGTGATCAACGCACGTTAAGCAGTCCGTCCAGCAGTTGCTACAAACGCGTTCTGACGGCTCGGTGAATTGCTCTTCCCCCCTCCCCGGTCGGCCGAGCGGGAGCGTCAAGTCGCCCCGGCGATCCGGTGGAGTCTGTCAGCCAACGGAGTTGCCGGCCTTCCTGTCGGCTGGACCATGCTCAACACCGCCGTAGGGCGGAGTCCGTCTCACCGGCTCCCGCCCTCTTTCGTTGTCACTCAGCGTTCGCGCCACACCGCGTACTACCTGTCGTCGCCGTCCCGGCTGTCTTCGAAGACGAAGAGTGGCTTGGCGCCACGTGCGGGCGTTTCGGCGAGCGCGATCGCTTCGGTGAAGCGTTCGAGCGGGAATGGCCGGCCCTGGGGGATACTCAGCGCTCCATCAGTGACGAGAGTGCGAACCTCGGACAGCGCGCGCAAGGCATCCGCCGGTGAGGCGGTGCCGAACCATCGGTTCAGCCAAAAGCCGCGGACCGCTTTGGTCTCGTAGATGACCGAGCGTGCCTGCAGCGGGATCGCCAGCGCGGCGGGGTCGGTCTCCCGATGGGTGGAGAGCGCTCCGTAGACCACGACCTCTCCTCCCGGAGCGAGTGCCTGGGATACCTGGGCACCCACATGGCCCGCGACACAGTCGATGGCCTTGTGCACGCCGGCCGGTCCCGCGATCTCGGCCACACGCCCCAACAGGTCCTCGTTCTCGGTGCAGATGACCTCGTCACCGCCAAGCGCCTTGATCTCCTCAACGGCATCGCGCCGCCGCACGACATTGATCGTGCGAATACCCAGGTGCCTGGCAAGCTGAATGACGAGCCGGCCGACGGTGGAGCCCGCGGCCGTCTGCAACAACCATTCACCCGGCTGCACGTCGAGTTCGCGTGTCACCAGGAGCAGCGCGGTCAACGGGTTCACGGCGAGTTGGCAGGCGTCGGAGTCGCTCAGTTGATCGGGGACCGGCAGGAGCCGTCGTGTATCGGCGACAAGGTATTCCTGCCAAGTGCCGGTCGTAGGGGGCCCGGGTACCGCCGGGACTGCGACGGCCACCACGCGCTCACCGGTCTTCAGCCCCTCCGCGTCCGGGCCCAGGGCCTCGATACGGCCCACGCATTCCATGTGCCCCCCAACAGTGGGAAATTCGGGGGAGAAGCCGTAGCGGCCGCGCAGCACGTGCAGATCGCTGGCGTGAACCGGGGTCGCCTTCACACGGATCAATGCCTGACCGGCTTCTGGCGTGGGAACAGGCCGGGATTCCAGCCGCAGGACATCGGCCGGCTCGCCGACCTTTCCGGCTACGAGCGCGCGCATGGATTGTGGCACGGTCATGAGATCTCTCCTTCAGCCGCGCTCGGCATCGGCCGACGGGGTGGCGAAGTACTGGGCGTACCGTGTCCCGGCGAAGTGCTCACCCATCAGCCGGGAGAAGAGCAGGACCGACGACAGCGGGCGGTGGTTCACCACCAGATGTTGCGTCTGCCCCTCTGGGTTCCTGTAGACGACGGCGATGTTTGCGATCGGCTCACCGCGCACCTTCGATGCGTAGTCTTCGACGAAGCCATTCTCCCCGTATTCGCCGATGTAGACGAAGTCCTGGTGCTCGTACAGAGTGCGCGCATAGGCCAGCAGCCTGCGAACGTCCTCGGCCCCGCGCACGATCCCGTTCAGAACCGAGCCCTCCATCGTCACATCGTCGGCAAGGTTGTCCAGCCAAAGGGGGTAGTAGTCCGTGCGCTGCCGCGCCGGGTCGCCGCTGCCCAGATACGTCGGCGTCGTCTTGTCGGTCATCTTTCATCCGTTCTGGTAGGAACCGGCTGTGGTGAGCAGCCCTGACGGATACGAAACAACCGTTACACCTTTACCTATTTCCCCCGGTTCCGCAATGAAGCCGCACATTTATGTGATACGGCACATATCGTCACTGTTCCCCTGTCCGGTCAGCCCACACGCTCCGCGACGGGTACGGGCCGCGCAGCCGCCCCGAGCGGCCGGAGGGAGGTCAGCATCCGACTGCGGACGAAGATCGTGGCCAGCCGCGTGACCACCTCGGTCAGTGCCATCGGTTGTCATGCCCTCAAGCCTGCTCTGACCAGGCGGGAAGCGCCTGGACCCGCGGGTGGAGCCAGGGGTGGAGATCGGCGCGCGAGCGCACTCCACCCGAGCCGGGCGGATTGCGTCGACAGGATCGGTTGATCACTGCCACGATGCTTCGATGCCCTCCTCCCTCGCCGAACCGTGGCTCCGCGGCGTCGCCGCCAACACGGCCGCGCCGTCCGACGTCCTGCTGCGCCTGCTGCACCCGGATGCACGCGCAGCCTGGGAGATCCTGTGCCAGGAACGCGCGCTTCCCGCAGACGTGGTCGACGCGGTGATCGCGCATCCGGAACGGTCGGTCCGCCGGGCCTTCGCCCGCAATCGCTACGCCACCCCAGCACAGCGGAGCCGGCTGGTCGACGACCCCGATGCTTTCGTCCGCGCCGACCTCGCCGGCGGCCCCCGCCCGCGGCTGGGGCGGGTCGAAGCGCTCCCCGACGACATCATCGAAATCCTGCTGACAAGGCAGGACAACGCCGATCACGACCAGCCGGTCACGGCTGACGAGATCCGCCAGGAGCTGGCGTTCTCCGGACAGATACCCATGTCCTTCCACCGTGGGATGTGGGCTCACAAGAACCCCGAACTACGGGTGCAGGGAGCCGGCTGGTGGCTCTGGCTCACCCCCGGGCAACGCGATGCCCTGCTGGCCGACCCGGATCCTGCCGTACGCGACGCCGCGCGCAGGAACAGCCGGATCCTGGATCCCGAGGCCATGGAGGCCGACTTGCCGGAGGCCGACTGCCACCACCGGGGGCTCCTGCTCTTCAACTACGCCGTCTCTCGCGGCGTGGCCGAAACATGCCTCGCCGAGGGACGGGACCTGCGGTCGCTGGCCGGCAACCGCTACACGCCCGCCGACGCCGTCGCGCGCCTCGCGCGCCATCCCGATCCCCATGTACGGCAGCGTGTGGCCGGCCGGGCCGACCTCGATCCCCTACTGCTGAAGGAGCTCGCCGAGGATCCGGACCACACGGTGCGGACGCGAGCGGTGGTGCACCCTCTGCCGCGCACCTGGGCCCAGCGCGACGCCATCGACCGGGTCGACGGCCGCACCGCCGAGGCCATCGGCCCGGTCGGTGAGATGCCCGTGGAGCCGGAGACCGACTGGTACGGCGCATGCGCCGTATCCCCGCATCCTCTGCTCCGCCGAGTCGCCGCGACCTGCCCCGGACTTCCCCGGGTACTGGTACATCGTCTGGCCGACGACCCCGACCCACAGGTGCGGTATCTCCTCGCCCACAACCACCCGCTCGCCCCGCCCGTAACGGTGCTCGACGCCTTCATCGCCACTCCACGGCAGCGCCCGTATCTCCTCACGCTGCCCCATCTGCCACGCACCGGCCTGCGGCATCTCCTCGACCATGAGGATCCGGACGTCCGGGGGCTGGCCGCCGCCGACCCCACACTGGACCGGCCGCCCATCCATCTGCTCACCGACACCGACGCCGACGTACGTCGGGCCGCCGCCGCCAGCCCGCTCCTGTCTCTTGATCTGATCGCGACACTTCTGGACAGCCCTGAGACCGCGGAGGGAGCGGCGGCCAACCCGAGCCTGTCCGCCGAACGCCTCCACGAACTGCTCGACCGGGCCGATCTGCCCCGCACCACCGCAAGGTGAACCGCCGCGCCGGCCACGTCTCGTCCGACACCACGGCATCAGCGCATGGCGGCCAGAGCTCTCCATGAGCCAGAGCTCTCCATAAGAAGGAGAGCTCTGGCCTGAAAAGGTGCCCCGAAGTAGGAAAGGGCCCCGATGACCACAATCAGCCGAGACGTCATCACGCTGGCTGTTCACTCTCGGGATTACCTCACGGTCGTTGCTCACGGTGGGGTGTAGCGCGGAGGTGACATGGAGATGGAGCCGCCGCAGGCGTCGATCTGTGCGGCGTGATGGTGTGCGTCCATGACCGGGACGTCCGTGCGGTCGCTGTCGGGGTTGTGCGGGGCCGAGACCAGTGCCTCGCTGTCCCGCACGCAATAGCCGCCGGCGCCCTTCTCATCGCTCGGGGTGTATCGAAGGTCGACCGTCACCTTTGCTCCCTTGCGCAGGGTGACGGCCTTGGGGTGTCCGTGGCCGACGCCTTGGAGGCTGTTCGCCTTGCCGTTGTGGACGAGGACAGCCGGGTAGCCGGAGAAAACACACGCTTCGGGTCCATTGTTGGCAGCGGTCAGTCGCGCGTCGCGGGGACCGCTGCTCTTCGCGGGAAGCAGGACCAGGGTCCACCTCAGGGAGCGGGTTCGGCACTCGGCGGGCTTCGGCGACAGGGGCGGAGAGGCGGCCGGGGAAGCGGGCGGGGTGGCGGATGCATGCGTCGCGCGGTCCGCCGGAGTCGTGGACCCGTCCGCGGTCGAGTGCCCACAGGCCGCGGCGGCCAGGCCGAGCGCGAGTACGGAGATGCCACCGGTGAGACGGGTCGTCGCTCGCATGATTCTCCCGCTGGGAAGTGCGTGTGAACCTTAAGAGTGTCAGGTGCCGGGGTGGACCAGCGTGTTCTCAGTACCCAGATTCCGCGGTGCGGTGTCCGCGTACAGGGTGGTCTCGCCGTCCGACCACCGGACGATCACGTCATCGCTGCGGTTGTCGGATGTGTGGTTGCCCGCCGTCATGACCAGCTCGTGCTTCCACAAGCCGTTGGGGTCGCGCACCCTGGCCTCCCTGCCCAGTCCTGCGGCCGAGGTGGCCACGTACGTGTCGAGTTCGCCGTCCGCCCAGCGGACGAGCAGGTCCCAGTCGCCTTTGCCGCTGAAGTTCCCACTGGTCAGCAAAGTGGCTTTCTTCCAGGTCCCGTTCGGTGCCAGCAGCCTGTTCTCGGTTCCGAAGGTTCCGGCGCCGACGTAGGTGTAGAGGGTCAGTTCGCCGTCGGCCCAGCGGACCATCAGGTCGGTCGCGTACTTCCCGATGTGGTACCGTCCGGCCGAGATCTGGACGGCGTTCTTCCAGATGGAACCGGGAGGCGCCATCCGGATCTCTCTGCTCATGCCGGACCTGCTGACGTCCGGGTAGAGGGTGACCTCTCCGTCCGACCAGCGCACGAGGAGGTCGGACAGATCACTGCCGGTGAAGTCTCCGCTCGTGATGGTTTCCGCATGGGTCCAGGTGGAGTTGGGCTTCTGGAGCCGTGTCCCGGGCAGGAACCCGCCCTTGCCGTCACCGGGGTACAAGGTGACCTCGCCGTCGGACCAGACCACGATCAGGTCACCGCGGTGGCTGCCCGTGCAGTCGCCCGAGGCCATCAGCTTCGCGTGCTGCCACAGCGCCGCCCCTCCAGGAAGCCCTCCAGGAAGCCTTGCCTGCAATCCCTGGTACGGAGGGAGGTCGGCCGGAGGGTCCTGGTTGGCGACGGCGTGGGCGAGGAGTCCGGCGGCGTCGGATCCGAACGCCGGGGCGTAGCTGATGTAGTCGACCTCCGCGTCATTGCCGCCGCCGTTGTAGCCGCCGAGGTTGCCGATGACATGGCCGGTGCGCGCGTCGTCCTTGTAGTCGGTGATCCACGGGCTGCCGGACACGCCGCCGTAGTAGCCGCCGCAGGTCATCGACATCTGGCGGAACCCGGGGAGTTGTCTTGTCGGCACGGTGCACTTGACGGACCGGCCCGCGCCATTGTGGTCGTTGCCCGGGTAGCCCACGACGGTGATGTTCTTGTTGTCGTAGCCGGACGGCTGGGTGAAGGTCAGTCCACCGCCCACGGCGTCCTGGAGTTTCTGGCCGCGCTGATTCGCCGACACGCGGGCGAAGGCGGTGTCCAGGTCCGACACGGCTTTCCTGGTCGTGCTGCGGGGCTTGTCGGGTTTGTAGCGGGGGTCGATGAAGATGTGCTGGATGGGGAAGATTCCGTAGGGCTGCTGATCGGAGCCGGCTCCCCTTTTGAATTTCGGTACGAATACATAGTTGTTGCTGTAGCCCAGTCCGCAGTGCGCCGCGGTGAGGATCACATTCCTGGCCAGGGTGTCGATCACGCTGCCGGTGCACGACCAGTCGGTGCCCGTCGTACTGCTGGAGCCGAAGAACGTTCCTACGAGGCGGGTCCCGGCGAACATGGTGCCCTGGGGAACAGCCGCCGCGATCACCCTCTGTTTGCGGGCGGCGGGCGTCGACCGGAGGGCATCCAGCGGCCGGGCGCTCGCCATACGCTGAGCGGTCCAGTACTTGGCGGCCTCTCGGGCCTCCTGACCTGCGGCCGGCCTCGTGGACGGCGATGAGGGCGCCGGCGCGGACGAGGACGCGGGGGGAGAAGCGGGCGCGGAGGGGCCTCCTCGGGCCGCAGCGGGTGCCGGTGTGGCGGGCAGCGCCCTCGATGCCGGGACGGCGGGCGCGGCACGATGCGTGGCGGAGGACGGATGGCGGGAGGGTGACGGTGACGCCCCCCGGGCGGTCGGCCCCGCGGCGCAGAGTACGGCCGCGCACAGGACGGCTACGACGGGCAGGTGTCGTCGATACGAGAACATTTCCCTTCCCGAAGGCCGGGCCGATCTGCTTGCTTGGTCTGGCTGCTGGACAGAAGGACTGCGGTCTGGTGAGGGGCGGTATTTCTCTTCAAGTTGTTGACCCTCCGTGCAATCTGGCCGTCCGTCATCCGACGCTGGTCGGGCGTCGACGTTCCGCCGATTAAAGGTCAACTTATATGATCAGCATGTTCTGATCTATGAGATCGTTTACGTCGGCGCGTCAAGCTCCGCTACGGCCTGAGCCGGCAGACGCCCGGCAGAGCGACGAGCACCCCTGTCGGCTCCGCCGCTCGCCCGCGCGGCGGAGCCGACATCTCCTTGTTCGTCGGGGCTTCCGGTCTCAGGGACCCTGCTGCGGCTAAACCCCTCGGCCTTGCGCGGCGCAGGCGCCCGAGGCGCAGAGCGTGAGCCAGTGGTCGAAGTCGGCGTCGTAGCGGGTGCCGATGCCGTCGTTGTAGACGGCGTACCCGCCCGGGTAGTCGCCGACGCGGAAGCGGGCCAGCATGCGCTGGACGTCATCCGGGTGGTTCTCGAACATGTAGCGGACCGCCAGATAGCCCCACGGGTAGGTGCGGGTCACGTCGCTGTTGGCGTAGGTGTTCTGGAACAGCGTGCTCAGCCGGTAGCCGTGCTTGCCCGCCTCCGTCACCGCCTCGGTGTCGGGGGTGCCGCGGTAGCTGTAGGAGACGTACTCGGCCAGGCCCTCGATCCACCAGACGTCGGGAACGCTCGTCTGGCGGCCGAAGTCGCCCTTCATGTCGTCGCGGGCGTCGAGGAAGTGCGTGTACTCGTGGTTGAGGTTCCAGATCCGCGCCACGAACCCGTCGTCGTAGGGCTTCTGGTACATGATCGACATCGGCTGGTTGGCGGGGTCGGTGGGGTCTCCCGTCAGGGTGATGCCGCCGTTGTCCGTGTCGACGCCGTAGATCGCCCCGCCGTAGACCTGGTAGTCGGCGCGGCTCGCGAAGACGACGAGCTGGATGGTCGAGACGTGCTGGCCGGGTATGGGGCCGTCGTCCTTGACCACGCCATGGAAGTACGCGTCCTGAGCCAGCACGCTCGCGCAGGCGGCGTCGAGGTCGGCGGGGGTCAGGGACTGGGCGCGGATGGTGTGGTCCGCGTCGCAGGGGTGAGTGACGGGCAGAGCCGCGGCCGTCAGCCGGGCCGACAGGTCGCAGACGTCGTAGTACGCGCAGTTGGAGCCGTCGTAGGCGGAGGCCTGCGTCGCCACCGTGACCCACAGCGCGGCGGTCGGGCCGGTGATGTGGGAGGCGTCCAGCAGCTGCCTGGTCAGGGGCCGGACCGTGGCCTGCAGAGACGGGTGTTCGACGTAGCGGGCCAGGTTCATCCCGGCGTTGGAGTCCAGGTAGGCGCGGTCGGTGCCGAGCAGGTCCATGTGGTCGAGCGCGAAGTCGTCGAGGGTGGCGGCCATGTCCGGGTCGGCGGATACCGCGTCGACGTAGTCCGGGTTCCAGTTGCCGCGCCACAGGGGCGTGTAGACGTCGTTGACGGCCGCGACCATGCTGTAGAACGCGTCGTAGGAGCTGTCGTAGCTGTCGAGCGTCCGTTGGTACACGTCCAGGTAGCGGGCCTGCTGATCGGCGCTGTCGGTGAGGATGACGACGTCGCCGAGCACATCGCCGTTGGCCTCGGTGACGTCCTCGGAGTGCGGGCGGGCGAAGAAGGCGTCCAGGCCGCGTACGGTGGCGCGGGCGAGCGTGGCTCCGTAGGGGCCGACGTCGGCCGGGTTGTTGAACTGCACGTAGTAGCCGGCGCGCAGGAACAGGACGAGCTGCCAGATGTGGGAGGAGTTGTCACCGCGGTAGTGACGCGCCTCGTTCGTGAAGGCCTGTGCGACGGAGACCATCTGGGACTGGCGGAAGATGTTGTGCGCGTTGTTGCCGGTGACCGCGAACAGGGTGTTCACGCAGTCCGTCGTCGAGTTCTCGACGAGGGTGACGAGGGCGTTCCCGGTCCGGCTGCCGAAGTCGGCGGGGTCGCATGAGCCCTGCTTCGATGCCGTGGCCATGGGGTCGCTGCCGGCGCGGTCCCGGTCGGACGCCGGGGCCAGAGGAGGCAGTTGGGCCGGAGTCATGGGCCGTGCCTGGAGGGCGGAACGTTCGGTGCCGACGGCGGTGACGCCGGTCGGGGGCGGCGCCTTCCGGGACGTGTTCACCACTGGGGTGCCGGTCCCTGTGCGGGGTGCTGCCAGCGCCGGTGCCGCGAGCAGAGCGGAGAGGGTGAGGCAGGCGGTGAGGACACCTGCCATGCGTCTGGGCAGCGTCGAGCGATAGCGCATCAAAGCTCCTTCACGGACGGATGCGCCTCGATAGGGGAGTTGAGGCGTGTGCGGCACTGTCTCAACGCCGACTTGCCCCAACAATGGGATGTGGCATAGCACATGGCGCCGGGCGGCCATAACATCCGTCATCACACCCGGTGTTCGACTGCTAGGTTTCGGTCACGCTCCACGCACGCGAAGCCCACGTCTTCAAATGCGGTGATCTGCCGACGAGTTCGCGGTAGGCGGCGGTGGCGGAGTGGAACAGCGCCTCCGTCTCCTCCTCGCCCACCGCGTCACGCCGCCAGGCAAGGACGTAGCGGCACCACAGAGGAGTTCCGGCCAGGGGGCGGATCACCACGTCCCGGGTCGGGCGCAGGGTCGGCTGGACGACGGACACGCCGAGGCCGTCGGCGATCATGCTCTGCAACTGCAGCTGGTCACCGAGGAATTCGTGGACGGCCACCGGCGTGAAGCCGGCCGCCGCGCAGGCCGCGTAGAAGACCCCCGGCCAGCCGGCACCGTCGTCCGGCGTCAGGAACCAGGCGTCCTCGGCGAGATCGGCGAGCGAGACCTGGGCGCAGCGGCCGAGCCGGTGGCGGGAGGGCAGGGCTACGAACGTCGGCTCGGTGACGATGCCGCGGTGCGTCACGGCCGCCGAATGCCGCAGCTCCATGCCCGGGTAGTCCGCGGCGATGGCCGCGTCCACCCTGCCGTCCTCGAGGAGTTCGACGATCCGGGAGGAGGAGTACACGCTGCTCACCACGAGCGCGCGGTCCGGCAGTACGGTGCGCAGCCGGGACACCATGCCCGAGAGCATCGGGGAGTTGGTCGCCGCGACCCGCAGCGCCCGGCGTGTCCCCGGGGGCCCGGTGGCCGGACCGTGGGCGAGCGCTTCCGCACGGGCCAGGATGTCTCGGGCGCGTACGACGACCTCGGCCCCGTAACTCGTGGGCCGCACGCCCATGGTTCCGCGCTCGAAGAGCGCCTGCCCGAAGTGGCGTTCGATGCGCTGGAGCTGGGCGCTCACCGCGGGCTGCGAGTACCCCAGGTCCGAGGCGGCCCGGCCTACGCTCCCCGCGTCGGCGAGCGCGCACAGCACGCGCAGATGGCGAAGCTCCAGATCCATCCGCCCTCCCCGACCCATCCCGCACCAGGCCCGCGACGGAAGGGAAGCGTTCCACCGCACCGGCGCCCGCACAAGACGCGCGTCCGGCCAGGGTGGTCGGCCGGGGGTCCCCGTGCGAGCGGCGCTGTGCCGCGCAGGGCGTCGCGACGGGCGGACGCGCGGCTGCGTTCCCGCGGGGGACCCTGCGGGAACGCACTGCTGGGGCAGGGCGGGCGCGTGGACGCCGTCGTGACGTCCGCTCCCCGATCGCGGACACGGCGAGACAGCGGGACGGACAGCCGTCCCGGAGGTTGGCCCCCACGCGCCCGCCGTCCCGGAACCGGCGGGCCGGTGCCCCAAAGCACCGTCGCGGGGTAACCGGAACCTACGCCTCCACCAGCTGGAAGGGAAGCCCCTCCCGGTATTGACTTGCCCGGCCGGGGACGCTCCGGCCGGAGCCCGCTCGGGACGCGACCGGCAGACCCGTGATCGTTCGCAAACGTATCGCGCAAGCGTGGACTCATTCACGGCATAACCAGCCATTATGTGAGGAGCGTTGAAGACCTGGCCGATCCCGGCCGCGAAGAATCGCGGCACGGTGGCACGCGCGCGACGCCAGACCGCCTGCGCGCCTGCGCGCCTGCGCGCCTGCGCCACGGGCTCGACCAGCCACAGAAAGCACAGACGTACGATGCGCCACTCCTCCGGCAGCCCCCCGGGGCCCCACACCGTCACCGCCGCCGAAGTCCTCCCCGGAGATCTGCTCGCCCTGTCGGAGCGGGATGCGGCCGAGCACACCTGGTACGCCGTGATGCACACCGTGCCGGAGGGGCCGGGGGCCATACGGCTGACCCTGCGACCGCCGCTGGGCGGCACCGATCACGAGGAGGTCGTGGACCGCACGCTGCCGGTGACGGTCTCCGGACCCCGGGTGGACGTCGCCGCCGTCCCCTTGGTCACCTCGAGCGACCTCGACGAAGCCGCCTTCCGCGACGGGGACCGGGTCACGTCCCTGCGCGCCGTGGACCCCCGGGCGGTGGAGCAGACCTACGTACGCCGCTGGGGCGTCTGGTACCGCGACCTGGAGGACCCGGCCGGCCCGCTCCTGACCGACGGGGAGTTGCGGGAGCTGGCGGAGCGGGACCGGGACCGGGGCCATCTCGTACGGCATCACGCGCGTCCGCGCCGCACCGCTCATGGCGCGCGCCCGAGGAGGGTGGTGGTCAGCGGGCTCGGAGCCGTCACACCGCTGGGCGTCGGCGTGAACGAGCTGTGGCAAGGGCTCCTCGGAGGCCGTTGCGGAATACGGGAATTGGCGGGCGAGGAGTTCTCCGGGCTGCCCGTCCGGGTGGCCGGGACGGTGCCCGTGGACCCCGTCCCGCTGTTGCCCAGGCCGCAGGCACGCCGGATGAACCGGGCCGCCCTGTTCGGGGTCCTCGCGGCGCGGGAGGCCTGGCGCGACGCGGGCTTCGACACGGCGGGCACGGCGGCCGGCGGCCTCGACCCCGAGCGCGTCGGCGTCTCGGTGGGCGCGATCCTCGGTGACGCCTCGGTCCTGGTCGGTGGTGACCGCGCCCTGCGCGACCGGGGGCCCCGCGCCGTCTCCCCGCTGACGACTCCGATGACGGTGCCGTCCCAGGCGGCCTCCCAGATTTCGCTCGACCTGCGGATCAGGGGTGAGGCACGAACGCTCACGAGCGCCTGCGCGTCGGGGACCGAGGCGATCGGCCAGGCCATCGACCGGATCCGGTACGGGCATGTTGACGTGGCCCTCGCGGGCGGCGCCGAAGCCGTGGTCACCCCCGCGATCATGGCGTCGTTCGCAGCGATGCGCGCCCTGTCGCACCACGGCGTCGGTGACGTCTCCCCCTCCCGCCCGTTCGCCAGGGACCGCGACGGCTTCGTGAACGGCGAAGGCGCCGGGTTCCTGCTGCTGGAGGCGGAGGAGCACGCGCTGGCGCGGAGGTCCCGCGTCTACTGCGAGGCCGCCGGCTGGGGACTGTCGGCCGATGCCCACCACATGGCGGCGCCGGACCCGTCCGGCAGGGGGGTGGCACTCGCACTGCGCCGCGCGCTGCGGGACGCGGAGGCCCATGCCGTGGACGTCCTCCACGTCAACGCGCACGCCACCGCCACGCCCGAGGGTGACCTCGCGGAGGCGACCGCGCTGCGGGCGGTCCTGGGCGGCGGGGTGCCCGTGACGGCCGTGAAGGGGAACCTCGGCCATCTCCAGGGCGCGGCGGGCGGGGTGGAGGCGGTCGTCACGGTCCTGACCTTGTTCCACGGGGTCGTCCCGCCGACGATCGGCGGCGGGGAGGGCGATCAGGACGAGGAGATCGGCCTCGACGTGGTCCGGGGCGCCCCCCGCCCCCTCCCCGACCGGGGCGATCTGGCCCTGAGCAACTCCTTCGGCTTCGGCGGCCACAACGCCGTACTGGCACTTCGCCGCAGAGCCTGACGGCGGGCGGCCGTACGGCACCTGTCGGTGTGGAGAGCGTGCGGGAACGTCACGCCGTATGCCTGCGCGCCGCCGTCTTCTTGGCTGCGGTCTTCTTGGCTGCGGTCTTGCCGGCTGCGGTCTTCTTGGCCGTCGTCTGCTTGGCCGTCGTCTTCTTCGCCCCTGAGTTCTCCGCGGTCGTCTTCTTCGCGGTCGCCTTCTTCGCCTTGGCTACCGTCTTCTGCGCCGTAGCCTTCTGCGCCGGAGCCTTCTTCGCCGCCGACTTCTTCGCCGCCGACTTCTTCGCCGTCGCCGACGTCGACTTCTTGCCGCCGACCTCCTTCGGCGACCGCTGCCCCGTCTTGCGGGCCGGAAGATGCCTGACCTCGGCCGTCCCGCCCTCCCCCTCGGCCTTGCCGCCATCCCCGCCCCGCGACGCCTTCGCCGCACTCACGCTCTTCTCCAGGGCCGCCATCAGGTCCAGGACCTTGCCGCCCTCGGGCTCGGGAACCGAGGGGAGCTCCTTGCCCTCCGTCTTCGCGGCGATCAGCTCCTCCAGCGCGTGCCGGTACTCGTCGTGCAGGTCATCGACGTCCACCTCCCCCAGGGTGTCCATCAACGCGTCCGCCAGATCCAGCTCCTTGTCACGGACGGTGACGCCGGTGTCAGGAACCACTCCTTCCGGTGCGAGGATCTCGTCCGGCCACAGCAGTCCGTGCATCCCGATCACGTCGCCGACCGCTCGCAGCATCCCGAGCCGCTCCCGCCCCCGCAGCGCGTACTTCGCGACGGCCACCTTTCCGCTGTGCCTGAGGGCCTCCCGCAGCAGCGCGTACGGCTTGGCGGCCGGGGCGCCGTTCGCGGACAGGTAGTACGCCGTGTCCAGTTGCAGCGGATCGATCCGCTCTCCCGGCAGGAAGGCCAGGATCTCGATGGTCCTGGCCGTCGGGAGAGGGAGCTTCGCCAGGTCCTCGTCGGTGACCGGGATGATGGTGCCGTCCGCGTCCTCGTACCCCTTGCCGATCTCGGACTGCGTGACCTCGCGGTCCTCCAGCTCGCAGAACTTGCGGTAGCGGATGCGGCCGGAGTCCTCCAGATGGATCTGGCGGAACGAGATCGAGTGGCTCTCGGTGGCGTTCATCAGCTTGACCGGGATGCTGACCAGACCGAACGAGATGGCGCCGTTCCAGATGGATCGCACGTGCCGCACCTTATCCATGGATATCAGGCGATTTCATGGGACTCTCATGGTATGACGCCGATCACGGAGGTGGAGGGACGGCGGCTCGCGCTCAGCAACCTGGAGAAGGTCCTGTATCCGGCTTCCGGCTTCACCAAGGGCGAGCTGCTGCACTACTACGCGACCACCGCGGACGCGCTGCTGCCCCACCTCCGCGACCGGCCGCTGTCCTTCTTGCGCTACCCGGACGGGCCGGACGGCCAGGTGTTCTTCGCCAAGAACGTGCCGCCGGGTACGCCCGACTGGGTCACCACGGCCGAGGTGCCGCACTCGGAGGGGCCGGCCCGCATGGTGGTGATCGAGAGCCTGGCCGGGCTGATGTGGGCGGCCAACCTCGTCACCGAGTTCCACACCCCCCAGTGGCGCGTCGAAACCCCCGACGAGGCGGACCGGCTGGTCTTCGACCTCGACCCCGGCGTGCCCGCCACCGTCGTGGAGTGCTGCGAGGTCGCCCTGTGGCTGCGGGAGCGGCTCGCGGCGGAGGGCATCGAGGCGTACGCCAAGACGTCCGGCTCGAAGGGACTGCACCTGCTGGCGTCCGTCGACCCGACCCCGTCGCAGCGGACGACGGAGTACGCCAAACAGCTCGCCGTGGCGGCCGAGCGGACCATGCCCCGTCTGGTCGTCCACCGAATGACCCGCAGCCTGCGGCCGGGGAAGGTCTTCGTCGACTGGAGCCAGAACGCGGCCCGCAAGACGACCGCCGCGCCCTACACCCTCCGCGCCCGCGCCGAACCCACCGTTTCGGCGCCCGTGACATGGGAGGAGGTGGCGGACTGCACATCACCCGACGCCCTCGTCTTCCGCGCACCGGACATCGCGCCCCGCCTCCAGGCGTACGGCGACCTGCTGGCCCCGCTCCTCGACCCGGCCCGCACGGCACCGCTGCCCCTGCCATGAACCCGTCGAGCTCCGGGGTGACCCCACCGCCTCCGTCACACCCTCCCCCACGTCCTCCGATCCCGAGCCATCGCGTACAGCGCCTCCACGTCGGCCGGCTTCAGCACACCGCCCAGGCGGGCGAATCCAGGAACATCCGTCTCCGTCAGGACGCGGACCTCCCGCAGCGGGGCGGTGACCTCCAGGCGGCCGGGTTCCACCAGGAGCAGGACCGGGCGGACCTCGGCGGTCAGCGCGTACGATGCCCGGGCCGCGTCGGCGCGCACCCGGCGCAGCAGCGGCCGCGGCGCACGGCGGCCCAGCGTGACCATGGGGTCGGTGACGAGGATCCGCTGTCTGCGGGCGGCCAGCGCGCACACCGCGAACAGGCCGCCGGGGCCGATCACCAGATGGTGGATGCGGTCACCGCCGGGCAGCGGCACCGAGTGCAGGGTGCGCCAGCCTCCCCCCTCCAGACCGTCCAGGGCCTCCCCGGCCGTCTGCTCGGCGGTGAGATCCCGGCGCCGCGGGTCGGTGCGCAGGCGGTGGGCGGGTCCCGGGTCGCGGTCGAGGGCGATGAGCAGGGCCTCGCCGGGACGGTTGGGGGCCAGGTCGTCGTCCGGGTGGAGGGCCAGCCGGGCGAGTTCCGCCGCGGTGGGCACGGGTGGCGGACCCACGGTCACGGGGCCGGTCAGGAAGGGGCCGAGCGCCTCGAGCACGTCCTGGCGCAGATCCTCGCTGAACAGGTGGACCCGGCCCGCCTCACGGTCGTACCAGGCGACGTTCCTGCCGTCGGTGCCGCATACGTACAGGCGTTCCCGCCCGCTCCGCCAGGACGGTATGACGCGCAGTCCGCTCATACACCATCACCTCCCGACCATGGGACCAGGCGGGGTGCTCCAGGGGCAAGAACCCGGTTACCTTTGGGAGCAGTTGGGGATTCGGTCGGAGGCGCCGTTGCGGACCCGCAGAAAGCAGCCCGATGTTCCCGCTCCGGGCAGCCCGTGGAGCGAGATCGTGCCCGGCCTGTGGATGGGCGGACATGAATTCACGGGTCGTACCGGCGCGCTCGAACTCGCCGTCGTGCGCGACGAGTTCGATCTGGTGCTCACGCTGCTGCGACTGCCCGGGCACGGGCCGGACCAAGGGGTCGAGCACCATGTGTGGCCGATTCCGGACGGCCCGCTCGACGGGACGCAGATCGCGGGCGTGATGCGGCTCGCTCAGGCCGCCGACGACGCCCTGGAGGACGGCCGCCGGGTCCTCGTGCGCTGCTACCACGGGTACAACCGCTCCGGTCTGGTGGTCGGCCAGGCCCTGATCCGGGCCGGTCACACGGCCGACGAGGCGATCCGTATGATCCGCGCCCGGCGCGGGCCCTGGGCGCTGCACAACGACCTGTTCGTGGAGTACCTGCGCACGGGCCTGGACACGGCCCGGCTCCTGGAGGAACTCGCGGAGTGACGTCGCACCGGGGCCATCCTCGGCCGCTCCGGCGACCTACGCCATAGAGTGAGCAACCGGCCAACAGGTGACCAAAAGGACGTACCCCGTGTTCTCCAGCAGCCGTGTCCGTCGTGCGTGCGCAGCCCTCGGTCTCGCCGTCACCGCCGTGCTGCTGACCGGGTGCGGCGACTGCGGCTCCCTGCGCGGGGCCGGCCCCACCCCCACCGCGGTCGGGCCGGTGCGCCTGTGGCCCCAGCTGGCTCCCGCCTCCACGCCCGCCGTCGACTACGGGGAGGCGGACACCGCGACCGTCAGGGGCCTCACCCCTCCGGGCGATGACCTCCACCGTGTCGACCCGCTGGAGGTCGTCCTCGCCGAGGTCGCCGCGCACCCGGACGCGTACTCGGGCTCGCACGCGACCTACGCGCGGACCGGGCGGCAGCTGAAGGACTGCGGCAAGAAGGGCGCGCCGGGACGGCAGTGCCCGCTGCTCAAGGCGTACTACGGGGATCTCACCGGGGACGGCAAGGACGACATGGTGCTCGGCATCCGTTTCCCGAGCAATCAGCTGGCGGTGCGCGTCTACACCGTGGAACACCACCGGATCGTGCAGGTCATGGGCACCTCGGACAGCGTGATCAGGGTGGAGCTCGCCGACCGTGATGTGATCATCCGCTCGCCGTCGACGCTGCCCGGGTACGAGTTCCGCACGGTGTGGTCCTGGGACCCGCACCAGCACGCGATGCTGGCGACCCGGGACGAGATCCTGCGCGTGGGCACCGCTCTCCCGAGCCGGCGGCCCGTCTCGGCCGCGGGGCCGGGGCGGCTCCCGGCCCCGGACGTCCCCGCCGGGAGCCCTCCGGCTCTCCCTTCCAGGAGTCCCCGATGAACGCGACGACCCCGGCGAGCCGCACCCTGGTACGGCAGGTGCGGCTGCCCCGCTGGACCGCGGCCCTCACCTGGAAGGCCGCCGCCTTCATCGCCGTGATGTGCTGCGGCCTCGCCGCGCTGCTCGGGGTGCTCGTCCATGTCCAGGTCACCAACCGGACCGTGGGTGAGGCCCGGAACCGGGCCCTCAGCCGGCTCGCTCGGGCGACACAGGCGTACGAGGCGGGCGACCGCCTTCCGGTCGACTCGGGCATCGATCTGCCGGGGCTGCCGCACAGGCTGCGAGCCCTCGCGACGCACGGGCACCGCGGCACGATGGTCGGCACCGACGACCCTCGGCCCACGATGTGGGCGGCGGGTCCCGCCGACGGCGGACGGGCCATCGCCGTCCAGGTCGACTACGCGTCGGGCACCCGCATCATCGCCGCCCTCGACCGCGCGATCCTGTGGTCCTCGGCCCTGGCGATCGGGGTGACGCTGGTCATCGGGGCGTTCGCGGTGACCCGGGTGACCCGGCGGCTGCAGACCACCGCGCAGGTGGCCCGGCGGATCAGCGCGGGCGACCTGGACGCCCGCGTGGACGACCCCCGTACGGCGAACGCGAGGCGCCCGCAGGACGAGGTGGCCGCGGTAGCCGGGGCTCTCGACACGATGGCGGCCACGCTGCAGGGCAAGCTGCTGAGCGAGCAGCGGTTCACCGCGGACGTGGCGCACGAACTGCGCACCCCGCTGACCGGTCTGCACGCCGCGGCGGAACTGCTGCCGCCCGGACGGCCGACCGAACTGGTACGCGACCGGGTGGCCGCGCTGCGCACGCTCACCGAGGATCTGCTGGAGATCTCCCGTCTGGACACCAAGAGCGAGCGGCTCGAACCGGAAACCGAGCGGCTCGCGCCGCTGGCGCAACGGGTGGTGCGGGCGTCCGGCACCGCGACCCGGGTACGGGTGGAGCGCGACGCCCAGGTGGAGACGGACCGGCGGCGACTCGAACGTGTGCTCGGCAATCTGGTGGCGAACGCTCACCGGCACGGGCGGGAGCCGGTGGAACTGACGGTCGACGGCCCCCGGGTCACGGTACGGGACCACGGGGACGGCTACCCGGAGTACCTGCTGGCGCACGGGCCCCAGCGCTTCCGTACCGAGAGCGGCGGGAAGGGGCACGGACTCGGGCTGACGATCGCACTCGGGCAGGCGGAGGTGCTGGGGGCCCGGCTGGAGTTCGCCAACGCCCCGGACGGCGGCGCGGTCGCCACCTTGACGCTGCCTCAGCCAGGAACGCCGGGGAGTGCCGGGGAGTAGCGCGCCGGCACTCCACCCCGGCCGGTACCTCGACGTGCTGATTGCACGTACAAAACGGGACATCCCGGCCCTCGCTTGCTACGTTCCGCTCATGGCTCAGCCCGGAACGCCAGGACCGGCGGGGACAGGGACAGTGGCGTTGGCCTCCGCTCCCGCCCCGCACCTGCCGCGGCGCCGTGGCATCGAGTTCGGCCTCATCGCCCTGGCCGTCCTCCTCTCCGTGTACGGCTACTGCGC
Organism: Streptomyces sp. NPDC047022; assembly: GCF_040644155.1. Lineage (NCBI taxonomy): Bacteria > Bacillati > Actinomycetota > Actinomycetes > Kitasatosporales > Streptomycetaceae > Streptomyces > Streptomyces sp. NPDC047022. The sequence continues at coordinate 168,803 of NZ_JBEYVV010000003.1, forward strand.
CGTCGGGCTCGCGAAATCCGGCACTCTCCCGCCCGGCGCCGTCCGCTACGGCGCCGGGCTCGCGCTGCTCGCGCTGCTCGCGCACTGCGCGGTGCGTCTGCGCGCCCCGTACGCCGATCCGCTGCTGCTGCCCATCGCCGTCCTGCTCAACGGAATGGGCCTGGTGCTGATCTACCGTCTCGACCTGGAGACGCCGGGTGACAGTGCCGCGCCCACCCAGCTGTACTGGTCGACGGTCGGCGTCGGGCTGTTCATCGCCGTGGTGCTGCTGCTGCGCCACCACCGGGTACTCCAGCGCTACAGCTACCTCTGCGTGGTCGCCGCCCTGGTCCTGCTCACGCTGCCGATCTTCTTCCCGGCGGTCAACGGCGCCCGGATCTGGCTGAGGATCGCCGGGTTCTCCATTCAGCCGGGCGAGTTCGCGAAGGTGCTGCTTGCGGTGTTCTTCGCCGGATACCTGGCCGCCAACCGCCATGCACTGGCCTTCACCGGCCGCCGCGTATGGCGGTTGCAGCTCCCCACCGGACGGGTGCTCGGCCCCATCGCGGCGATCTGGCTGCTGAGCGTCGGCGTGCTGGTCCTGGAGCGCGACCTCGGCACCTCGTTGCTGTTCTTCGGGCTGTTCGTGGTGCTGCTCTACGTCGCCACGGGCCGCACCGGCTGGATCGCCGTGGGGCTGCTGCTCGCCGTCCTCGGCTCGCTCGCCGTGGGCCGGCTGGAACCGCATGTGCACGCCCGGGTCGCGGACTGGCTGCACCCCTTCGCCTCCATCGAGGCGGGCCTCGGCCCCAACCAGCTCGCCCAGTCCCTGTTCGCGTTCGCCGCGGGCGGCGCGCTCGGCACCGGTCTCGGCCGCGGCCATTCGATCCTCATCGGGTTCGCCGCCAAGTCGGACTTCATCCTGGCGACGGCGGGCGAGGAACTGGGTCTCGCGGGGCTGTCCGCGCTGTTCCTGGTCTACGCCCTCATCGTCGAGCGCGGCTACCGCGCCGGGCTGGCGCTGCGGGACCCGTTCGGGCGGCTGCTCGCCATCGGTCTGGCGTCGATCGTCGCGCTCCAGGTGTTCGTGATCGCGGGCGGGGTGACGGGCCTGATCCCCCTGACCGGCATGGCGATGCCGTTCCTCGCCCAGGGCGGTTCGTCGGTGGTCACCAACTGGATCATCGTGGCCCTGCTGATCCGGATCAGCGACTCGGCCCGCAGCCAGTACGACGGGACGGCTGCCTGATGAGCCTGTCCGGCGGTCTCGACCCGGCCCGGACAGGGGGAACGCGCGCCATCCGCCGGGCGGCGGCCCTGTGCGCGCTGCTCCTGGTGGCCCTGCTGGTGAACGCCACCCGGGTGCAGATCTTCGAGTCCGCCCGCTACGACGACAACCCGGCCAACCGCCGCGGGTCGATCGCCCGGTACGGCAGTCCGCGCGGCGACATCGTGGTCGGCGGGCGCGCGGTGACCGGCTCCCGCAGGACGAGCGGGATGTTCCGCTACGAACGCACGTACACGGACGGCCCGCTGTACGCCCCGGTCACCGGCTTCGCCTCGCAGGTGTACGGGACGACGCTGCTCGAGAACACCCAGGACTCGCTGCTCGCGGGCAGCGACCCGATGCTGTCGGCGATTCCCTTGTGGAACGACGTCTCCCGCACCCGCCTGCCCGGCGGCGATGTCGTCACGACCCTCAACGACGCCGCCCAGCGCGCGGCGTTCCAGGGCCTGGCCGGGCGCAAGGGCGCGGTGGCCGCGATCGAGCCGTCGACCGGGCGGATCCTGGCGCTGGTCTCGACGCCGTCCTACGACCCCGGCCAGCTGTCCGGATCGGCGGATTCCGTCACGGGCTCCTGGAAGCGGCTGAACGCGGACGCGGCCCAGCCGATGCTCAACCGGGCGATCCGGCAGACGTATCCGCCCGGTTCGACGTTCAAGGTGGTCACGGCCGCGGCGGCGCTGGACGCGGGGGTGGTGCCGCATCTCGACGCGCCGACGGACTCCCCGGACCCCTACCGGCTGCCGGGCACGAGGACCCAGCTGACGAACGAGGTGAACGGGTGCGCGAACGCGTCGCTGCGGTACGCGTTCATGTGGTCGTGCAACACGGTGTTCGCGCGGCTGGGTGTGCAGACGGGGCTGCGGCGGATGGCGGACGCGGCCGGGCGGTTCGGCTTCAACGACGAAAAGCTGAGGATTCCGGTCGCGGTGGCACCGAGCACGTTCGACCGGAAGCTGGACGAACCGCAGTTGGCGATGTCCTCTATCGGCCAGTTCGACACGCGTGCGACACCGCTGGAGATGGCGATGGTCGCGGCGGCGGTGGCGTCCGGGGGAACGGTGAGCGCGCCGTACCTGGTGGAGCGGACGACGACGCGTTCGGGCCAGACGGTCCGGGCGACCACCCCGCGCACGCTGCACCGCGCGATGAGCCCCGCGACCGCGGCCCAGTTGCGGGAGATGATGGCGGACACCGTGAGCGCGGGAACGGGCCGCAACGCGGCGATCCCCGGCGCCTGGGTGGGCGGCAAGACCGGCACGGCCCAGCACGGCGTCGGCAACTCCGCACGGCCCTATGCCTGGTTCATCTCCTGGGCACAGGCGGACTACGCGATCGAGCCGGCGGTCGCGGTGGCCGTCGTGGTGGAGGACCCCGCGGGCCGGCGCGGGGAGATCAGCGGGGGCGGGGACGCGGCGCCGATCGCGAGGGGGGTGATGGAGGCGGTCCTGGCCACGGAGCAACCGGGCCCGGGCCGAGGACGCTGAAGGACCCGGCCGACGGGACGGGGACCGAGGCACCAGCCTGCTGCGCCTGCGAGCGCGGCCTCGGGCTCAGGCCGCCGGTCCGAACGGCGCCTCCCGGCGGCTCAGCCACTCCCGCGGCACGCCGCCGACTCCCGTACGGGCCCCCACGATTCCGCCCGTGATCGCGCAGGTGGTGTCGACGTCCCCGAGGCCCTCGGCCGTGCTCCACAGCGCGGCGGCCAGGTCGTCCGGGTGGCGTGCCGCACACCAGACGGCGAACGGAACGGTGTCGTCGGCGCGGATCCGCTGCCCGTTGCCCAGGATGTCGGCGGCCTTCCACGGCTCGGTGGTGAAGGGCAGCCCGGCGGCCCGCACCAAGCCCTCGCGCACCGTACTCGGCGGGGTGAGGGCCGCCACCTGATCGACGCGCACCCGCGACACGGCGGACAGCGCCGCCGCCACGGCCACGGCGACCGCTCCGGCGATGCCCTCCGGGTGAGCGTGGGTCACCTCGGCCGCCAGGGTCGCCTGCGCCACGACGGTCCGGTGGTCGTCATGGAACCAGGCCCCCAGCGGGGCGGCCCGCATCGCCGCGCCGTTGCCCAGGCTTCCCTCGCCGTCGAAGAGCTGCCGGGACAACTCCCGCCAGCGCTCCGGCTCTTCGAGCAGCAGGGGCAGGAGCTGGTGCATGCCGTACCCGTACCCTCTCGCCGGGTCGGCGTCATAGCCGAGCGCGAACGCCTGGGCCAGCTCCGCCTGGCGGATCTCTCCGTGCTCCTCGAGCACTCGGAGGATGCCGAGCGCCATCGCCGTGTCATCGGTCCAGTGCCACTCCGCTTCCTCGGGCGTGCGCCGGGCGCGAATCTCCCGGTACGCCTGCCGGGGGTCGCGGAAGAGCGGGAACCAGCGCTCGCCGAAGGCATCGCCGAGGGCCAGGCCTTCCAGGGAGCGCCGGGCGGCGGTACGGCGGGATTCGTCGGCACGGGCGGGTGTCGTCATACGGCCATGGTGTCGCCCTGACCGGCGGCGTGCCGCTGGATTTACGCCGTGCCCGTCGAGGGGGGCGCGGCCGATGGGCGCCGGTTGATCGCGGTGAGGTCGATGTCGATGGGGAACGGCTGGCTGAGCTTCAGCCTGTTGTGGAAGATGCCGGTGGGCACGTACGCCTTGGTGGCCGGATCCAGTTCGTAGACGTAGACCACGGGGAGCCCGTCGCTCTCCTCGACGCGCCAGAAGTGCGCGATGCCCACAGCCGCGTACTTGCGGGGCTTGACCTCGCGGTCCCGGGTGCGGGAGTCCTCCGAGACCACCTCGACGGCCAGAATGACGTCACCGCTCAGGAGCCGGGTCTTCTTGGGCCCGATGTCGGCTCCGGCCCGGGCCACCAGCACATCCGGCTCAGGGCGGTTCTGAACGTCGAGGGTCACAGTGAACTCGCGGTAGACATCGAACTCATCCGGCGCCTGGTAGCAGAGGGCGACGTCCAGCAGGCGAATCGCGCGCATGTGGAAACTGGTCTGCGGACTCACGAAGACAAGACTCCCGTCGATCAGCTCCGTGTGCGGAGGCAGGTTGGGAAGCTCGTCGAGGTCGTCCGCCGTCCAGCCGCCCTCCGGCGGACGAGCCCACTCGTAGTCGTCGTCCAGCCCGTAGTCGCGTGCGGCGCTCATGATCGCTCCCATGTGCCGGAGTCTGCCTGGCACGGTCAGCGTACTCGGCGGAATATGCCGATTCGCCCATCGAACGAGTGATCAGCCGCTGAGTCGTTGACCCTCCTCGATCGCCTCCTCCACCTCCGCGACCCGCTCCCGCTCCTCCGCCGCGAAGCGCTCGGCATCCAGTTTCTCGGCGATCTCCTCGTCCTGGGCCATGAGGAGGTCCAGGTTCGAGTTGCCCATCTCGAAGACGCCCATGTCCACGTATGCCTGCTGAAGGCGTTTGCCCCACAGGCCGATGTCCTTGACACAGGGGACTATCCGGCTGAAGAGGAGCTGGCGGAAGAGCTGGAGGTACTCGGCGTGCTCGCTCAGCTCCTCCGCCTCCGCCCTGGGGATGCCGAAGTTCTCCAGCACCTCGACCCCGCGCAGCCGGTCGCGCATGAGGTAGCAGCCCTCGATGACGAACTCCTCGCGTTCGCGCAGTTCCGCGTCGCTGAGCTGCTTGTAGTAGTCGCGCAGCGCCATCCGGCCGAACGCCACATGACGGGCCTCGTCCTGCATGACATACGCCAGGATCTGCTTGGGCAGCGGCTTGTCCGTGGTGTCGCGGATCAGGCCGAAGGCCGCCAGCGCCAGGCCCTCGATGAGCACCTGCATGCCCAGGTACGGCATGTCCCAGCGGCTGTCCCGCAGGGTGTCGCCCAGCAGCGCCTGGAGGTTGTCGTTGATCGGATAGAGCATCCCGATCTTCTCGTGCAGGAAGCGGGCGTAGATCTCCGCGTGCCGCGCCTCGTCCATCGTCTGGGTCGCCGAATAGAACTTCGCGTCCAGGTCGGGGACGGATTCCACGATCCGCGCGGCGCACACCATCGCGCCCTGTTCGCCGTGCAGGAACTGGCTGAACTGCCAGGCGGTGTAGTGCTTGCGCAGCTCACCCTTGTCCCGGTCGGTCATCTTCGCCCAGTACGGCGTTCCGTAGAGGCTCAGCGCCTCGTCGGGCGTCCCGAGCGGATCGTGCGGGTCCACCTCCAGGTCCCAGTCGATCCGCTTCTGGCCGTCCCACTGCTTGTCCTTGCCCTTCTGGTACAGGGCGAGCAGCCGGTCACGGCCACCGTCGTACTCCCAGCTGAACCGAGCGGCTCCGCTCGCGGGGACCTGCCAGTGGGGGTCCCCCGGGTCCTTGGCGTACAACTCATGCGTCGGCATGCAACCCACGCTCACACGTGGTAGACGCCGCGTCAACAAGTCGGACGCAGGGGATTGACGTCCTTGCTGACAGGCAGTCTCATAAGACGTGACCGCCGGTAACGGCGGCCCGTGCGACGACGTGGTGGGGACAGCGATGACAACCGTGACCGACGTGACCGAGGCGGAAGTGCTGCGCGACGCGCTCGGCCTGCTCAAGGACCGGGAACAGGTGGCCGAGCGGTTGCTCGCCTCCTCCGCCAAGCACTCCTTCGACCCGGACAAGGAGCTGGACTGGGATGCTCCGTTCGAGGACGGCAAGTGGTTCTGGCCGCCGGAGCTGGTGTCCCTGTACGACACCCCCCTGTGGAAGCGGATGGGCGAGGAGCAGCGGATCCTGCTGTCCCAGCACGAGGCCGCGGCGCTCGCCTCGCTCGGGATCTGGTTCGAGCTCATCCTGATGCAGCTGCTGGTCCGGCACATCTACGACAAGTCGGCGACGAGCGCGCATGTGCGGTACGCGCTGACCGAGATCGAGGACGAGTGCCGGCACTCCAAGATGTTCGCCCGGCTGATCGCGCACGGCGGGACGCCCTGGTACCCGGTCAGCCGGGCCCACCGGACGCTGGGACGTGTCTTCAAGACGATCTCGACGACGCCCGGCTCCTTCACGGCCACGCTCCTCGGCGAGGAGGTCCTCGACTGGATGCAGCGGCTGACCTTCCCGGACGAGCGGGTGCAGCCGCTGGTCCGCGGGGTCACACGCATTCACGTGGTCGAGGAGGCCCGTCACGTGCGGTACGCACGTGAGGAGCTGCGCCGCCAGATGGTGACCGCCCCGCGGTTGTCGCAGGAGTTCACCCGGGTCACATCGGGCGAGTTCGCACGGGTGTTCTCGGTCGCCTTCGTGAACCCCGAGGTCTACACGAACGTGGGCCTGGACAAGCACGAGGCCATGGCACAGGTGAAGGCGAGCGGGCACCGCCGGGAGGTCATGCAGACGGGCGCGAAACGGCTCACGGACTTCCTGGACGACATCGGCGTACTGCGCGGGGTCGGCCGACGGCTGTGGCGGGCATCGGGCCTGCTGGCTTGAACACGCTTCCGCGCCGGGTTGCCGTATCGGCGCCCGCCTGCTCCCCCGGCAACACGATTACGCTGCGAAGCATGACCTCCGAGGCCCCCACCCGCGCGTACCGTCGGCTCAGTGTGGCGGAGCGGCGCAGCCAGCTGCTCGACGCCGCGCTGTCCCTGTACGCGCACCGTGCTCCGGAGGAGGTCACGCTGGACGACGTGGCGGAGGCCGCGGGGGTCTCACGGCCCCTCGTGTACCGCTACTTCCCGGGCGGCAAGCAGCAGCTGTACGAGGCCGCGCTCCGCTCCGCCGCGGACGAGCTGGAGCAGTGCTTCGCCGAGCCTCCCGAGGGACCGCTCACCTGGCGCCTGGGCCGCGCGCTGGACCGCTACCTCTCGTTCGTCGACCAGCACGACACCGGTTTCAGCGCGCTGCTCCAGGGCGGCAGCGTGGTCGAGACGTCCCGCACCACCGCGATCGTGGACGGGGTCCGCAGGGCCGCCGCCGAGCACATCCTCAGCCATCTCGAGGTGACGAAACCCGGGGCGCGCCTGCGGATGACGGTACGGACATGGATCACCGCTGTGGAGGCCGCGTCCCTCATCTGGCTGGACGAGGACAAGCAGCCGCCGGTCGACGAACTGCGGGACGTGCTCGTGGAGCAGTTCGTGGCCTGCCTGGTGGCAGGCGCGGGCCGCGACCCGCAAACGGCGGCGGTGGTACGGGCCGCGCTGGCGATGGAGAGCGCGGAGGGCCCGATCGGCACGCTGGTCCGGCGCGTACTGCCGGTACTGGCGGACGCGGGGCATCTGCTGTGAGGGGCGCGGAGCCCCGCTGACAGGCGGCTCCGCCGCGCGGGCACCGGAGCCGCCCGTCAGCCACGACGCGCCCGCGGGCGACGGCGTGCCAGCGCTCGCGCGAAGCGCTCCGGTCTCCCCGAGAGGGGACACTGGTGCCGTGAAGAGCCAAGACACCCTGTTCGTGGGCGGCCCCCTGGACGGCCGGGTCCTCCCCATCCTCCTCGGCCCCACCGGACACCCGCCGAAGACATACCGCGTCCCCGTCCCGGACGCGGCCGGCGGCCCCCCGTCCGTCCTCGTCTACCGTCGCGTCGAGGGTGGTCGCAGCAAGCGCCTCGGCCTGCCGCGGGGCTGGAAGTACGAGTACGACCCCGAGGGCGACGACGGCGGCCGGCTGCGCTGGCCCTGGAGCAAACCGCACCGCACACCAGGCGCCACGCCGGGCGACCACGCGGACACCGCCGACGAGTGACCTGACTGAGCCGAACCGCCCACCCGGAGGGCGTCCGGGTTGCGCGCACCCGATCCTGCCGGTGCGAGGTGGACAGGCCGCCTCCGCAACGGAGGTGATGGCATGTCAGGAAGGCTGCTGCGCTTGGTCTGTACGGCGGCGATGACCGCCTCGACCCTGCTCGCCCCCGCACCCGCGGTGGCCACCCCCTCCGCTCCACCCGCCCCGGACCCTTCCCCCGCTCCCAGCACCGGCCCGACAGGCCAGACGGGCACCCGCTCGATCGGGAGCCTCCTGACAGACCTTCAGCAGCGTTACCGGCAGGTGGAACAGGCCGCCGAGCTGTACGACGCCACCACCCAGACCCTCAAGAAGAAGCAGGCCGAGGTCGACCGCCTGGACAGGTCCCTGGCCGGCACCCGGCTGGCCCTGCAGAGCAGCCGCAGCGAGGTCGGCCGGCTCGCCCGGCAGCAGTACCAGAGCAGCAGTGGTGCCATCTCCCCTTATCTACGACTGCTGCTCGCCCGTGATCCGCAGCATGCGCTCGACCAGGGCCACGTCATCGCGCAGCTGACTCGCGAACGTCTGGGCAGCGTACGGCAGCTGACCGGCGCCGAGCAGCAGGCCGACGCACTTGCCCGCCAGGCACGCAAGGCCCTGGACGACGAGCAGACCCTGGCCGGCCGGCAGCAGAAGAACCGGGACACCGTGGAGCAGCAGCTGAAGGACATCGAGAAACTGCTCGCGTCCCTCACCCCCGAACAGCTCGCCGCGCTGGACGAGTTCGAGAACGACGGAACGACCGCCGCGCAGCGCAGCCTGGTGTCGTCCGGAGCCCTCAACGACGACGGCCGCCCCCCGTCCGCGGAAGGCGTCCGGGCCCTGCGCTACGCCGTGGAGCAGATCGGCAAGCCGTACCGGTGGGGCGCTCAGGGCCCGGCGTCGTACGACTGCTCGGGCCTGACGTCGCAGGCCTGGCAGAGCGCGGGGCGAGCCATCCCGCGCACCAGTCAGGAGCAGTGGGCCGAACTGCGGCACGTGCCGCTGACGCGACTACGGCCCGGGGACCTGGTGGTCTACTTCCCGGAGGCCACGCACGTGGCCCTCTACCTGGGCAGCGGAATGGTGGTGCAGGCGCCTCACCCGGGCACGGAGATCAAGGTGTCCCCGATCGCGGCCAACCCGGTGCTGGGCGCCGTACGGCCCGACCCCGGCGCACAGCCCCTGAGCACCTACGTACCCCCGAGACTCCCCCGTGCCGTCCGCTCCCCCGCCATGAAGGCCGGCCACGAATCCGCCGCCTCGGCCTCATAGAGCCGGGGCCGAAGCCCGAGCCACCGTCAGGCCCCGGCGACCGATGTCAGGTAGGCCTGCGTCTTCTCCGGGTCGAAGAAGAAATTCTCGAAGTCCGCCGGGTTGTCGAATCCGTTGGCGAAGCGGTCGGCCACCGGCTGGAGCGTGCCCGCCGCGCCGAGCAGATTGAGGACGTGCTCCGGGGGCACGCCGAGCATCGCGTTCGTCCACTTGGTGGTGTGCCGGGCCACGTCCCAGTAGCGGTCGAAGGTCCCCCGCATCCAGGCCTCGTCGAATTCCTTGTCCCCGTGTTCGAGGATCGAGGCGAGGTAGGACGCGGCGCACTTGGCGGCCGAGTTGGAGCCCTGGCCCGTGATCGGGTCGTTCGCCACGACCACGTCCGCGACGCCCAGGACCAGCCCGCCCCCGGGCAGACGCCCGATGGGGTTGCGGACGGTGGGCGCGTAGCGGCCGGACAGCGTGCCGCCCGCGTCGGTCAGCTCCACCTTGGTGGCCCGGGCGTACTCCCAGGGCGTGAACCGCTCCATGAGTTCCAGGGTCAGGGAGAGGTGCTCCGCCGGGTCCTTGACACCCTTGAAGACGTCCAGCGGGCCGCCGGGTATGCCCTCCCAGAACAGGATGTCGGCACGCCCGGAGTTCGTCAGGGTCGGCATCACGAAGAGTTCGCCCACGCCGGGGACGAGGTTGCATCGGACCGCGTCGTAGTCCGGGTGCTCCGGGCGGGGGCCGAGCCCGTGCACGTAGGAGACGGCGAGGGCGCGCTGCGGCTCGCTGTAGGGCGAGCGCGAGGCGTCGCGGCCGAACATCGAGACCAGTTCGCCCTTGCCCGCCGACACCAGCACCAGGTCGTAGGTGCGGGAGAAGTAGTCCAGGTCGGAGACCGCCGCGCCGTGGATGACCAGCTGGCCGCCGCGCTGCGCGAACGTCTCCATCCAGCCGGCCATCTTCAGCCGCTGGTCGACGGACTGGGCGTAGCCGTCGAGCCTTCCGACCCAGTCGATCACGCGCTGCGACTCGGGGCCGGCCACGGACACGCCGAGCCCCTCGATCTTCGGGGCCTGGGACTCCCAGAAGTTCAGCTGGAGGTCGCGCTCGTGCTGCAGCGCCGTGTCGAACATGCACTGCGTCGACATGACCCGGCCGGTGCGGATCTCGTCCGCCGTCCGGTTGGACATCAGGGTGACCTCATACCCGTGGGACTGCAGGCCGAGGGCGAGCTGGAGTCCGGACTGGCCGGCTCCGACGACGAGTATCTTGCGCATGCGGGGACTGTGCTCCTAACAGGGACAGGGCTACCGGGACTACTCGGGGGTGACGTCGAGCGCGTGGCCGACGAGGGCCAGGAGGGTCTCGATCACCGAGATCCGGCGGCGCGCGTCCATGACCATGACGGGTATGTGTTCGGGGATCGTGAGGGCCTCGCGCACGTCCTCGGGCTCGAACCTCTCACTGGCGTCGAAGTGGTTGACCGCCACCATGTACGGCAGGCCGCTGCTCTCGAAGTAGTCGAGCGCCGGGAAGCAGTCCTCAAGACGCCGGGTGTCCGCCAGGACGACCGCGCCGATCGCACCGCGTACCAGGTCGTCCCACATGAACCAGAACCGCTGCTGGCCCGGCGTGCCGAAGAGGTAGAGCACCAGGTCGTCGTCGAGCGTGATGCGGCCGAAGTCCATGGCCACGGTCGTGGTCAGCTTGTCCGGCGTCCCGGTCAGGTCGTCGGTCTCCTCGCTGGCCTCGGTCATCAGCGCCTCCGTCTGGAGGGGCGTGATCTCGGAGACCGCGCTCACCAGCGTGGTCTTGCCGACGCCGAAGCCGCCCGCCACCACGATCTTCGTGGCGATGGGGGCGCGCGTACGGTCCGTCTGCCAGTTCTGCAGCTGTTCCTCGTCATCGAGGCCGAGGAGTGGGGAGACGCCCGGGGAGGCGTCAGAGACGGCGGAGTCCACTCAGCACCCTTTCCAGCAGAGCGCGGTCCGGCTGTCCCGGGCCGTGACCGGTTCCGTACACACGGATCTTTCCCTGGTCCGCCAGGTCGCTGAGCAGCACTCGGACCACCCCGAGCGGCATCCTCAGCAGCGCGGCGATCTCCGCCACCGTGCGCATACGGCGGCAGAGTTCGACGATGGCCCGCATCTCGGGCATCACCCGGAAGGCCGGCGAGCCTGCCCCGTTGCCAATGGCGCGGGCGGTGCCCCCCGTCAGTTCGCGCCGTTCCTCCGGGGCGTCCAGCGCGGCCACGAAGGTCTCGACGAGCAGTACATGGCCGAAACGGGTACGGCCGCCGGTGAGTGAGTAGGGGCGCACACGGGCGGGTTTGCGGTCGCCGCCGCGCACGGGGAGCCGCTTCGCTGTACCGCTCATCGGGCACTCCCGGCCGACTCGGTCTCCAGGGACTTGCGCAGCTCACTGCGGACTTCGGGGGTCAGGACGTGTCCGGCGCGGCCGACGAAGAGCGCCATGTGGTACGCCACCACGCTCATGTCGCAGCCCGCGGAGCCGTGCACGCCGAGCAGCGAGCCGTCGCTGATGGACATGACGAACACGCTGCCCTCGTCCATCGCGATCATCGTGTGCTTGACCCTGCCGGAGCCCATCAGCTTCGCGGCACCGATGGTGAGGCTGCCGATGCCGGAGACGATGGTGGCGAGGTCGGCGGAGGACCCCTTTGGCCCGCTGGGACTCGCGTTCCGGTCCGCGCGGGCCTGCGCGTTGCGTCCCGGGTCGGAGGAGAGCAGGAGCAGGCCGTCGGAGGAGACCACCGCGACCGACAGCAGTCCCGGCACCTCCTCGACGAGGTTCGTGAGCAGCCAGTGCAGGTTGCGGGCCTCACTGCTCAGTCCGAAGGTACTGGGCGCGGTCAACTGGTTGCCTCCTCGACGGTGCCCCCCGATGCTTCTACGTCCTGTGCCGTGCCGGGTGTCGCGGTGTGCTGCGGTGCTGTGGGTCCGCCGGGGTCCGTAGGTCCGGCGGGGCCGTTGGCGGGCGCCTGCGTCTGACCTGTCCGCTCGGTGGTCTCCGCCTCGGCGTGCCGGTAACCCTCCTTCGCCCCTCGGTGGAATCCGCCGAGCCTGCGGCGCAGTGCCTCGGCGTCCACGCCGCCGGTGCGCGGCTGCGGGGCGGGAACGGGGGCGGAGATCCTGGGGGTGCGCTTGGGGAGGCCCTTCGCGGTGAGGCGGGGGGCGGGTGTCTGCTGCGGCTGCGCCCCCGGCTCCGGAAGCGGCTGCTCCGTGCGCTGCTCCGCCTGGGGTCCCGGGGCCGGCCGCTGCTCGTCCCCGTCGGCGATGCGTTCGTGGGTGTCGGGGCCGATGGCGTAGGGGTCGGCCGAGGTCTGGGCGGGGATCCCGGGGGCGGGGGGGTGCTCGTCCATCCGGGGCGACGGAAGCAGCAGCTCCATCGTGGTCTCGGGGCCGAACTCGGGATCCACGTCGTCGGCGCGCCCGGCAGGCGGCTCGGGGCGCGCGACCGTCGGCTCCGGGGCGGGCTCCGGGGTGGGCGCCTCGTCCGCTCCCGGTTCGCCGGGCTCCCCCGCCTCGTCCCGCTCCCGTACCGCCGCCTCCGCCGCCGCGATCAGCGGGTCGCCGTCCTTCTCGGGTTCCTGGCCGACGGCCGTACGCGCGCGGCCCGCCAGGACGTTGGAGTTGGCCTCGGAGTCCGCGCCCGGCAGCGACGTGCCGTAGGCGCCGGATGCCGCCGGACCGGTGGCGGGCACCGCTGCCGCGGGGGCCGCCGAGAGCAGCGGCTTGGGCAGGACGACGACGGCGGCGACACCGCCCTGCTTCTGCTCGCGCAGCCGGACGCGGACCTGGTGGCGGTGGGCCAGCCGGGCCACCACGTACAGGCCGAGCCCGAGCCCCTCGCCGCCCTCGTGGTCGTAGGGCTCGTCCGGGTCGAAGTCGGCGAGGCGGCCGTTGAGCGTCCGCATCCGCTCGGTGGTCATGCCGATGCCCTCGTCCTGGACGGAGAGCATCACCTCGCCGCTCTCCAGCAGCCAGCCCGAGACCTCCACGGCGACGTCCGGCGGCGTGAAGGAGGTCGCGTTCTCCAGGAGTTCGGCCATCAGGTGCGAGAGGTCGTCGGCTGCGAAGCCCGCGATGTGCGCGTGCGGGGGCAGCGCGGCGATACGGACGCGCTCGTACCGCTCGATCTCGCTGACGGCGGCGCGCACGACATCGACCAGCGGAACGGGACCGGCGTGCTGCTGGACGTGCTCGGTGCCTGCGAGGACGAGGAGGTTCTCGCTGTGCCGGCGCATGACCGTGGCGAAGTGGTCGAGCTTGAAGAGCGTGGCGAGGCGCTCCGGGTCCTGCTCGCGCTCCTCCAGCCCCTCGATGACGCTGAGCTGGCGCTCGACCAGGCCGAGGGTGCGCAGGGCGAGGTTGACGAAGGTCGAGTGGACGCTGTGCCGTACCTGCTCCAGGTGCCCGAGGGCCTCGGTGAGTTCGGCGCGCAGCTTGGCGCGTTCGTCGGCCATGGACTGGCGCTGGCCGACCAGGTGCTTGCGGTCGGTCTCCAGGGTGGACAGGCGCTCCTGGAGGGCGACGGCGTGCGCGTGCAGGGCGTTGACGGAGCGCACGACCTGGGCGAACTCGTCGTTGCGGCCGGTGAACTTCACCGGTTCCTCGGCGGCCGGGTCGGCGGCCACCCGGGCCGAGCCGAGGCGCAGAACGGCCAGGGGGCGCGTGAGGCTGCGGGCCATGCCCATGGCGACGCCGACGGCGACGAGCATCAGCGCCCCGAGGACGGCGATGCGGATCTCCAGCGCGGTGACGTCGTCGTCCCGCACGTGGGCGAGGTCGTGGCCCCGGTTCTCGTAGAGCGAGGACTCCACGCCCCGCATCATCTCGATGCGGGCGGAGAGGGCGTCGTCGACCTTCTTGGTGCTCAGGCCGAGGTCGTCGTCGGACAGCGTGGGCTGGTCGGTGAGGTCCTTGAGGTACTTGTCGGCGGTGCCGACCTCGGCTCCGGTGACCGTGGAGTCGTACGAGTTCCTGGCCGCGTCGGGCGCGTTGTCCCGGAAGTCGGCGAGGGCCGCGTCGGAGCGTACGGAAGCCTGCTGGGCGGCTGCGGAGAGGGCGTCGCGCTGCTTCCTGTCGGCGTCCGAGGAGATCGTGGTGGTGGTCGGCAGACCGGTGACCGGGCTGATGACGGTCTGGGTGGTGTGCGGGACGTTCAGGGCCGCGAGGAGCAGTCCCCGGGCCGCGGCCGACTGCTGGACGGCGCTGTCGAGCTCGGCGAGCGTGTACGCGCCGGAGCCCGCCCGGGCCGGCATCCTCTCGGCCAGCTGGTCGGCGAGGGCGTGCAGCTCGGTGATGGCGGTGGAGTACGCCTGGTGCGTCTCGAGAGCGGTGCTCTTGCCGACGAGCGCCGCCCTGCGTACCGCGGCGATGTCATCGAGGTCCTTGCGCAGCTGTGCCGGGATGTCCTGCTCGGCGCGCAGATCGTCGGCCTCGCGGTCGACACGGGCGCTCTGCTGCTCGGCGGGAGCCTTGGACTTGGGCCGTCCGGCGGCCACCCACGAGGTGACGCCGTCGCGCTCGTCGGCGAGCGCGTGCGCGAGCGAGAGGGCGTCCTGGGTCTGCCCGGCGAGCGTCACCAGGTCCTGGGAGTCGCTCACCTGCCCGGAGGCCGCGATGAGGCTGGGCGCCCCGGCGGCGGCGATCGCGGCGGCGACCACGGCCACCGCGATGACAAGCCGGTTGCGCACGTGGGCGGGACGGCCGGTGCCCGTGGGTCCGGACGAATGGTCCCGGTCGGGGGTCGTCTGCTTGCCTGTGCGCCGAGGCCGCATCTTCTGCACCGGTGCTCGCATTCCTGACTCGTGACTCGTGTACCCATGGACCCGGGTGACGGCCCGTCAACTGGGATGTCGACCCGGTACGACGGTTTCCGACCATCCCAGTGCCAGTGGGCAGAGGTCCCGCTTCGCCTGACCCGCCACCCGAAGGAGTGAACCCCGGGGGTGAGTTGGCGGGCAAGTTCTCCGCACCCGCGCCCGGACCCCTCAGGACGCGCCGGTTGGACGTGGGCGGCGCGCTTTGACAGGATTCGCCGCCACGCCCTACCGGAATCGATTATTCCCTGCCAAAACAGGCGCTTGACCTGGACAGTCGTGCCCATTCGGCAATCGTTGCCAACTGTTCATGACCTATGTGAAGGGGTCGTGCAGACTGGCCGAATGCGCACTGCACTGATTTCCGAACCCGCCGACGCGGAGCGTCCGAACGAGGACTTCGCGGCACTCGCGCTTCCGGCGTCAGGGCAGGGCGGCGCGCTGGTCGTACTGGACGGGGTGACTCCGCCCCGGAGTGACGACGGCTGTCTGCATTCCGTCCCCTGGTTCTGCGCGCGACTTGGCGGTGCACTGACCGAACTGTCCCTTTCCCGCCGGGATCTGACCCTGCCGGAGATCCTCTCCCAGGCCATCGCCCGCACGGCCGAGGCACACGCGGCGACCTGTGACCTTTCTCACCCGCGCACGCCACAGGCGACCGTGGTCGTGGCCCGCTGGGCCGAGGCGGCGGTGGAGTACCTGGTCCTGTCGGACTCGGTCCTGCTGGCCGAAGGCCCCGACGGCACGGTCACCGCTCTCCTGGACGACCGTCTCGACAGGGTCCCGCGCGCCGCCCTGGCGACCGAGGCCATCGCGGACGCCACGGTCCGCAACAAGGAGGGGGGATTCTTCACCGCGGCGGCGGACCCGTCGGTCTCGGCCCGCGCGGTCACCGGCGCACTTCCCCGCGCGGCGGTGCGCACCCTCGTGGCGCTCACGGACGGCGCGACCCGCTGGACGGAGAAGTTCCGCCAGGGCGACTGGACGGACCTGTTCGGCTTCGTGCGCGACGAGGGGGCGGCGGCGCTGGTGGACCGCGTACGGGCGCTGGAGGCCGCCGACCGCGAGAAGCGGGCGCATCTGGGCCGCGGCAAGACGCACGACGACGCGACGGTGGTGTACGTACGGCTGTGACGCGGTCCGCCGCGTGCCTTCCGCGTGTCCTACTTCTCCATGCTCCGGTTCAGCTGGTGGAGCAGATGAGCCAGTTCGGCCACCTCGCTCCGGTCCCAGTGGGAGAGCTGGCTCACGTACCGCGCCCGGCGCGCCTCGCGGACCTTTCCGACACGGCAGCGCCCCTCCTCGGTGAGGTGGACCAGCCAGGCGCGGCCGTCGGCGGGGTCGGGTTCGCGGGCCACCAGGCCCAGCTCCTCCAGGGCCCGCAGCTGGCGGGACATGGTGGCCTTGCCGACGCCGATGTAGGCGGCGAGTTCCGTGGCGCGCTGACGGCCGTGTTCGTCCAGGCGGACCAGGAGTCCGTAGGCCGCGGGCTCCAGATCCGGGTGGACCTCCCGGGCCATCTCGCCCTGGTTGGCCCGGGCCCGCCGCAGGAACACCGTCAGCTCGCGCTCCAGCGACAGGAACTCCCGGTCCGCGCCGCTCTCGTCCACGGCACCGCCCCGGTCCGCGCCTCTTCGGTCCACGCCGGTCCCCGGCGCGCCGGACTCGCCCGGACGCCCCTCGCCGTTTCCGCCCTCGTGCACGTGAGCACCCCTGCCCCGGTTTCCCGTTCCTGAAAGTTTCCGCATAACGCGACAAACACTGCCAACGCCGCCATTGCCGCAGCTCCGTCAGTATTTCGCAGGCTTCGGCCGGCGGTGCCCTCCGACCCCCCTTCCCTACCAGAGAGCCATGGCATGCCCACGCCAACATTCGGCCGACTGTCGGCTTCCGACTGCCGACTGCCGCCCCGTCGGCCGCGACGCAGGCGCAGGCGCAGGCGAAAGGCCCGGGCCCCTGGAAGGCGCCGAGAGCGCCTTCGCGAAGCCCGGGCCCCTCACCGGCCCGGCGCCAGGTCACGCGGCCACCGGCACCTCCGGCTCCACGCCGTTCACGGCCGGCGCGAGCGCCAGCTCCAGGACCTGGCGGACGTCCGTGACCGCGTGGACGTCCAGCTTGTCCAGCACCTCGGCCGGGACGTCGTCCAGGTCGGGCTCGTTGCGCTTGGGGACGATCACGGTCGTCACTCCCGCCCGGTGCGCGGCGAGCAGCTTCTGCTTGACGCCGCCGATGGGCAGCACACGGCCGGTCAGCGAGACCTCGCCCGTCATCGCCACGTCCGTGCGGACCAGCCGGCCCGACAGGAGCGAGGCCAGCGCGGTCGTCATGGTGATGCCCGCGCTCGGGCCGTCCTTGGGCACCGCGCCCGCCGGGAAGTGGATGTGCACGCCCCGGTCCTTCAGATCGCCCACGGGCAGTTCGAGTTCGGCGCCGTGGGAGCGCAGGAAGCTCAGCGCGATCTGCGCCGACTCCTTCATCACATCGCCGAGCTGTCCGGTGAGGGTCAGGCCCGCCGCGCCCGTCTCCGGGTCGGCCAGGGACGCCTCCACATAGAGCACGTCGCCCCCCGCGCCGGTGACCGCGAGTCCGGTGGCGACACCGGGGACGGCCGTGCGCCGCTCGGCCGGGTCCTGGGCGGACTCGGGCACATGGTGCGGGCGGCCGATCAGAGCGCGCAGGTCCTCGTCCCGGACGGTGAGGGGCAGTTCCTTCTCCCCCAGCTCGTGCTGGGCGGCGACCTTGCGCAGCAGCCGCGCGATCGAGCGCTCCAGGTTCCGTACACCCGCCTCCCGCGTGTACTCCCCGGCGAGCTTGCGCAGCGCGCCCTCGTCCAGCGTGACCTCGTCCGGTTTCAGGCCGGCGCGCTCCAGCTGGCGCGGCACCAGGTGGTCCCGGGCGATGACGACCTTCTCGTCCTCGGTGTAGCCGTCGAGGCGGACCAGCTCCATACGGTCGAGCAGGGCCTCCGGGATGGCTTCGAGGACGTTCGCCGTCGCGAGGAACACCACGTCGGACAGGTCGAGTTCGACCTCCAGGTAGTGGTCGCGGAAGGTGTGGTTCTGGGCCGGGTCGAGGACCTCGAGGAGCCCCGCGGCCGGGTCGCCCCGGAAGTCCGAGCCCACCTTGTCGATCTCGTCGAGCAGGACGACCGGGTTCATCGAACCGGCCTCCTTGATGGCGCGCACGATCCGGCCGGGCAGCGCGCCCACGTATGTGCGCCGGTGGCCGCGGATCTCGGCCTCGTCCCGTACGCCGCCGAGCGCGACGCGGACGAACTTGCGTCCCATGGCGTGCGCGACCGACTCGCCGAGGCTCGTCTTGCCCACACCGGGCGGTCCGACCAGCGCGAGCACGGCACCGCCGCGCCGCCCGCCGACCACGCCGAGGCCCCGGTCCGAGCGCCGCTTGCGCACCGCCAGGTACTCGGTGATCCGCTCCTTCACGTCCTCCAGACCGGCGTGCTCGGCGTCGAGGACGGACTTGGCGCCGCGAATGCCGTACGCGTCCTCGGTGCGCTCGTTCCACGGCAGTTCGAGGACGGTGTCGAGCCAGGTCCGGATCCAGGAGCCCTCGGGCGACTGGTCGCTCGACCGCTCCAGCTTGTCGACCTCCTTGAGCGCGGCCTCGCGGACCTTCTCGGGCAGGTCGGCGGCCTCGACGCGGGCCCGGTAGTCGTCGGACTCCTCGCCGTCCTTGGCGTCGCCGTTCAGCTCGCGCAGCTCCTTGCGGACGGCCTCGAGCTGACGGCGCAGCAGGAACTCGCGCTGCTGCTTGTCGACGCCCTCCTGGACGTCCTTGGCGATGGACTCGGCGACGTCCTGCTCGGCGAGATGGTCGCGCAGCTGCTGGGTGGCCAGCTTGAGCCGGGCGACCGGGTCGGTGGTCTCCAGCAGTTCCACCTTCTGCTCGGTGGTCAGGAAGGGCGAGTAGCCGGAGTTGTCGGCGAGCGCGGAGACGTCCTCGATGGCCTGGACGCGGTCCACCACCTGCCAGGCACCGCGCTTGCGCAGCCAGCTGGTGGCGAGGGCCTTGTACTCCTTGACCAGGTCGGCGACATGGCCGGGCAGCGGCTCGGGAACGCTCTCCTCGATCCTCGTGCCCTCCACCCACAGGGCCGCGCCCGGGCCGGTGGTCCCGGCTCCGATCCTGACGCGGCCACGGCCGCGGATCAGGGCGCCCGGGTCGCCGTCGGCCAGCCGGCCGACCTGCTCGATGGTGCCGAGCACACCGGTGCTCGCGTACGTCCCGTCGATGCGCGGCACCAGCAGCACCCTGGGCTTGCCGGGCTCCGAGCGGGCGGCGGCCTGGGCGGCCTCCACTGCGGCGCGCACCTCGGAATCACTCAGGTCCAGCGGAACAACCATCCCGGGCAGCACGACCTCGCCGTCGAGCGGCAGCACGGGCAGGCTGAGCGTAGTGGACGTCGAAGCCATGATCTCCCCTTCGGCAGTCAAGTTGAGCTATGTCGACTCAATGCACGGAGAGATGCGATTGTTCCCCTGAGCGTGTTCGCTGTGAGCGATCACGGCGGGCAGTCCTGTCGAGCGCTTCCAGTCCAAGCGGGCATGACGAGCAGTCATTCCCGAGTGGCCGGGCAGCCGTTCCCGGGTGGCCGGGCAGCCGTTCCCGGGTGGCGTGCCGAGTGGTCATCGCGAACGGTCACTCGAAGCGGTTACCCGCAGCCGTTGCGCGCAGCCGTTGCGCGAGGCGGTCACGCCTGACGATCGGCCAGAACCCGTCAGGCCACCGTCGGCGCCCCGGCCAGGCCGCCGACGGTGGCCCGCCGACCGGTCCGGTGCCAGCGCCGCACCACCGGCCACAGCGCGATGCCGACGACCAGCGACAGCAGATGCCCCCAGTTGCTCATCGGGTCCGCGAACGCGGCCAGGTCCTGAAGGAGTATCGAGGCGAAGGCGATCAGCACGGGCCAGCGCAGCCACGGCCGCATCAGGCCCGTCAGCGCGCCGAGGCTCGCCGCGACTCCGAAGCTGATGCCGTAGTCGAGCCGGTGCAGCGAGGTCTCCGGAAGATGGCCCGCCAGCACGGCGAGGCCCACGGAACCCTCGGTGGCCAGAGTGGCGAGCACATGCCCCGCCAGAAAGACGGCCGCCGCGCGCCGTGCCCCTATCCGCCGCTCCAGAGCCGTCAGAACCAGCAGGAAGACCAGTGTGTACGTGGAGGTGATCCCGCCCGCGATCCACAGCGCGCTCGCCACCAGCACCAGCGCTGGATCGTGCACCAGATGGGCGACGTCGGTGCTCGATGCCTGGTACAGGGCGCGTATCAGGGACGGCGCGGCGTAGCGGGCGAACAGCGACGTCACACAAAGGACGACGGCGTATCCGAAGGTGAACGGCGTGCTCTTGGGGCTCGGCAGCAGCAGCCAGGGGCGCGGATCCGCGGTGCGCGCCGGGAGCGTCGGCGCCGTGACCGGGGCGACGCGCCCGGGCGGTGCGGTGCGCTGGCGCGGCATGCCGTCCAGGAGGGGCGCGCCCGTCTCGGGGTCCGTGAGCATGGCGTCAGCCGCCGAGACCGTACGTTCCAAGGCGTGGCGCTCCTTCCGTTGTGCACCACCCTTGGCGGCAGCAGGGGCGGTGTCTATGACCGACGCCACCCGAGACGCGATTCATAGCAACTTTTCAGGTGCCGTGTGCGTCCGGGGCCCGAATCCCGACACCGTCCATACGCGCCGGGAAAATCCCTCGTACGTGATCAGGCCCGTCACCAGAATGTGACCCATGCCTCCTCCGTACGACACTCACGACACGTACGACACCTACGACGCCCCGGAGGTCCTCGACCGCCGTCAGGGGCCCCACGGCGAGGTCGTGCTGCGACGGCACGGTGTGCTGCTGCAGATCGTCGCCAACGGCTGCTTCCTGATGGACACCTCCGACGGCCGCTCGGAACGGCTGCTCGTCGACGCCGCGCTCGGCGCCCTCGGCGGAAGGCCGGAGCCGAGTGTGCTGATCGGCGGCCTCGGCGTCGGCTTCTCTCTCGCACACGCGGCGGCGGATCCCCGCTGGGGAGAGATCGCCGTCGTGGAGCGTGAGCAGGCGATCATCGACTGGCACCGCGACGGCCCCCTGTCCGCACTGTCCGCGAAGGCGCTCGCCGATCCGCGGACCCGCGTCCTGCCGACCGATCTCGTCACCTACCTCGATGAGACTTCGGACACGTACGACGCCCTGTGCCTGGACATCGACAACGGGCCCGGCTGGACCGTCACGGAGGACAACAACAGCCTCTACGGAGCGACCGGACTGGCAAGCTGCACAAGGGTGTTGCGGCCTGGTGGGGTACTCGCGGTGTGGTCGGCCCGGCCCTCTGAGGATTTTGAAGGATCTCTCAGGAATGCCGGATTCCGGCAGGTGCATACCGAAGAGGTCCCCGTTGCCCGGGGCGTTCCCGACGTCGTGCATCTCGCTGTCCGCCCTGGATAGCCGACCGGCGGTAACTCCCCGTACGCTGCTCCCCTGGCGCGGATCATTCAAGCGTCAAACGCAGTCATGGGATCACCCCACGGATTCCGGAAAGCAACCCCAGGGGCGGGCGATGGAGCAGACACACACCTCGCACAACGGCACGACGACGACCCCGGGCGCGCAGCGGCGCGTCCTGGTGGTCGAGGACGACACCACGATCGTCGAGGCCATCGCCGCCCGCCTGCGCGCCGAGGGATTCCTCGTGCAAACGGCAGGCGACGGGCCGTCCGCGGTCGACACGGCCGAGGCCTGGCAGCCTGACCTGCTGATCCTCGACATCATGCTGCCGGGCTTCGACGGCCTGGAGGTCTGCCGCCGGGTGCAGGCGCAGCGGCCCGTGCCGGTGCTGATGCTGACCGCGCGCGACGACGAGACCGACATGCTGGTCGGGCTCGGTGTCGGCGCCGACGACTACATGACCAAGCCGTTCTCGATGCGGGAGCTGGCGGCGCGCGTCCATGTGCTGCTGCGCCGGGTCGAGCGCGCGGCGCTGGCGGCGACGACGCCGCGCAGCGGCATCCTGCGCCTGGGAGAGCTGGAGATCGACCACGCGCAGCGCCGCGTCCGGGTGCGCAACGAGGACGTACATCTCACGCCCACCGAGTTCGATCTGCTCGTCTGCCTGGCGAACACGCCGCGCGCCGTGCTCTCGCGTGAGCAGTTGCTCGCCGAGGTGTGGGACTGGGCGGACGCGTCGGGGACCCGCACGGTGGACAGCCACATCAAGGCCCTGCGACGGAAGATCGGCGCGGAGCGCATCCGTACCGTGCACGGCGTCGGCTACGCGCTGGAGACCCCGACGCCATGAGCGGCCCTCCGGCGAGACGGAGAGGCCCCGGCGAGCGCTGGGGGGGCGTACGCCCGTTCTCGATCAAGACCAAGCTGGGCGCGCTGGTCGTCATCTCGGTGCTGATCACCACGGGCCTGCTGATGATCGCGGTGCGCACCGAGACCGAGCTGCGCTTCATCACGGTGTTCTCGATGATTGCCACACTGCTCATTACGCAGTTCGTGGCCCATTCGCTCACCGCACCGCTGGACGAGATGAACGCGGTGGCCCGGTCCATCTCGGGGGGTGACTACACCCGCCGGGTGCGTGACACGCGCCGTGACGAACTGGGTGACCTGGCCCAAACGATCAACCTGATGGCCGACGAGCTCGAGGCCCAGGACCGCCAGCGCAAGGAACTCGTGGCGAATGTCTCGCACGAGCTGCGCACGCCCATCGCGGGTCTGCGTGCCGTGCTGGAGAACATCGTGGACGGCATCTCGGCCGCCGACCCGGAGACCATGCGCACGGCGCTGAAGCAGACGGAGCGGCTCGGGCGCCTGGTGGAGACCCTGCTGGACCTCTCACGCCTGGACAACGGTGTGGTCCCGCTGAAGAAGCGCCGCTTCGAGGTGTGGCCGTATCTCTCCGGCGTGCTCAAGGAGGCCCAGATGGTGTCCTCCGCGCGTGCGGGCATAGCCTCCGGCTCCGGCAGCCACACCCGTACGGACGTCCATCTGCACCTCGATGTCTCTCCGCCGGAGCTGACCGCGCACGCGGACCCGGAGCGCATCCACCAGGTCGTCGCCAACCTGATCGACAACGCGGTCAAGCACAGCCCGCCGCACGGCCGTGTCACGGTGAAGGCCCGGCGCGGCGCCGGTCCTGAGTCACTGGAGCTGGAAGTGCTCGACGAGGGTCCCGGCATCCCGCAGTCGGAGTGGCACCGGGTCTTCGAGCGCTTCAACCGCGGCGCCGTGAGCGCGCCGCACGGTCCGGGCAGCGACGGCGGCACGGGCCTGGGGCTGGCGATCGCCCGCTGGGCGGTGGATCTGCACGGCGGCCGGATCGGGGTGGCCGAGTCCCCTCGGGGTTGCCGGATCCAGGTCACTCTTCCGGGAGAGCCGTAACCGTCGAGTTGACGTAGAGTTCGAAGCGGAACGACAAGATCCACGCAGCTTCACGCCGATGGACACGTGTGATCAGGCACAGACCCGCGCATCCCCCGCGCCGGGCCGGGCCCGTCGCACCCGCCGCGTACCGGAACCCCGCTTGTTTCCCGCCATTTCCGGCCCCGAAACACGCTCTCCGGTGTGACTTACACGACGAAGAACCGGCCCGACCTGACCTTCACTGCCGGGGAGGCGTAGCCTTAATCCCCGCTGTCCAGTCATCTTGTGAAGCGGAAGAGGGCGGTTACCGCCGTGTCGTCACAGTCCCCCAGTAACTCGAGCATCTCCACCGACGACCAAGCCGGGAAGAACCCGGCGGCTTCGTTCGGCGCGAACGAGTGGCTCGTCGACGAGATCTACCAGCAGTACCTCCAGGACCCGAATTCGGTCGACCGTGCCTGGTGGGACTTCTTCGCCGACTACAAGCCGGGTGCGCCGGCTTCCCCGGCCGCACCCGTCTCCCCCGCGCCGGCGGGCACTGCGGCCGCGGGGGCCGCAGAGACCACCGCCGCGGTCCAGGCCGCCCCGGCATCCGTCGCCCCGGCCGTGCCCGCTCCTGCGCCCATGAGTGCCGCGCCCACGAGCCAGGCCGCGCCCGCCGCCGCGCCCGCGAAGCCGGCCGCCGCGCCTGCCGCCGCCCCGGCGAAGCCCGCCGCGGCGCCCGTCGCCCCGAAGAAGGTCGAACCCGTGGCCGAGGCGCCCCAGGGCCCCGAACTGGTGACGCTGCGCGGTCCCGCCGCCGCCGTCGCGAAGAACATGAGCGCCTCGCTGGAGCTCCCCACGGCCACGTCCGTGCGCGCGGTGCCGGTGAAGCTGCTCTTCGACAACCGCATCGTCATCAACAACCACCTCAAGCGCGCCCGGGGCGGGAAGATCTCCTTCACGCACCTGATCGGCTACGCGATGGTGCAGGCCATCAAGGCCATGCCGTCGATGAACTGGTCCTTCGCCCTGAAGGACGGCAAGCCGACCCTGGTCAAGCCGGACCACGTCAACTTCGGTCTCGCCATCGACCTGGTCAAGCCCAACGGCGACCGCCAGCTCGTCGTCGCGGGGATCAAGAAGGCCGAGACGCTGAACTTCTTCGAGTTCTGGCAGGCCTACGAGGACATCGTCCGCCGCGCCCGTGACGGCAAGCTGACGATGGACGACTTCAGCGGGGTCACCGTCTCCCTCACCAACCCCGGCGGCCTCGGCACGGTCCACTCGGTGCCGCGTCTGATGCCCGGCCAGTCGGTGATCATGGGTGTCGGCTCGATGGACTACCCGGCGGAGTTCCAGGGCACCTCCCAGGACACCCTGAACAAGCTCGGCATCTCCAAGGTCATGACACTCACGTCGACCTACGACCACCGGGTGATCCAGGGCGCCGCGTCCGGCGAGTTCCTGCGCATCGTCGCGAACCTCCTCCTCGGTGAGAACGGCTTCTACGACGAGATCTTCGAGTCGCTGCGCATCCCCTACGAGCCGGTCCGCTGGCTCAAGGACATCGACGCCTCGCACGACGACGACGTCACCAAGGCCGCGCGCGTCTTCGAGCTGATCCACTCCTACCGGGTCCGCGGCCATGTCATGGCCGACACCGACCCGCTGGAGTACCGCCAGCGCAAGCACCCCGACCTGGACATCGTCGAGCACGGCCTCACGCTGTGGGACCTGGAGCGCGAGTTCGCCGTCGGCGGCTTCGCCGGCAAGTCGATGATGAAGCTGCGCGACATCCTCGGCGTGCTGCGCGACTCGTACTGCCGCACCACCGGCATCGAGTACATGCACATCCAGGACCCCAAGCAGCGCAAGTGGATCCAGGACCGTGTGGAGCGCCCGCACTCCAAGCCGGAGCGCGAGGAGCAGCTGCGCATCCTGCGCCGCCTGAACGCGGCGGAGGCCTTCGAGACCTTCCTGCAGACCAAGTACGTCGGCCAGAAGCGTTTCTCCCTGGAGGGCGGCGAGTCCGTCATCCCGCTGCTCGACGCGGTGATCGACTCCGCGGCCGAGTCGCGTCTGGACGAGGTCGTCATCGGCATGGCCCACCGCGGCCGGCTGAACGTGCTGGCGAACATCGTCGGCAAGTCGTACGCGCAGATCTTCCGCGAGTTCGAGGGCAACCTCGACCCGAAGTCGATGCACGGCTCCGGCGACGTGAAGTACCACCTGGGCGCCCACGGCACCTTCACCGGCCTCGACGGCGAGCAGATCAACGTCTCGCTGGCCGCCAACCCCTCCCACCTGGAGACGGTCGACCCGGTCATCGAGGGCATCACCCGGGCCAAGCAGGACATCATCAACAAGGGCGGCACGGACTTCACGGTCCTGCCGGTCGCGATCCACGGCGACGCGGCCTTCGCGGGCCAGGGCGTGGTGGCCGAGACCCTGAACATGTCGCAGCTGCGCGGCTACCGCACCGGCGGCACGGTCCACATCGTCATCAACAACCAGGTCGGCTTCACCGCGGCCCCCGAGTCGTCGCGTTCCTCCATGTACGCGACGGACGTGGCCCGCATGATCGAGGCCCCGATCTTCCACGTGAACGGCGACGACCCGGAGGCCGTCGTGCGCGTCGCGCGGCTCGCCTTCGAGTTCCGCCAGGCGTTCAACAAGGACGTGGTGATCGACCTCATCTGCTACCGCCGCCGTGGTCACAACGAGTCGGACAACCCGGCCTTCACCCAGCCGCTGATGTACGACCTGATCGACAAGAAGCGCTCGGTGCGCAAGCTCTACACCGAGTCCCTGATCGGTCGCGGCGACATCACCCTGGAAGAGGCCGAGCAGGCGCTGCAGGACTACCAGGGCCAGCTGGAGAAGGTCTTCACGGAGGTCCGCGAGGCGACCACCTCGCAGCAGCCGGCCGCGCCCTCGCCGCAGGCGCCTCAGGACGGCTTCCCGGTGGCGGTCGACACGGGCGTGTCCGCCGAGGTCGTCAAGCGGATCGCCGAGTCCCAGGTCAACATCCCCGACCACTTCACCGTCCACCCGCGCCTGCTGCCGCAGCTGCAGCGCCGTGCGTCGATGGTCGAGGACGGCACGATCGACTGGGGCATGGGCGAGACCCTGGCCATCGGTTCCCTCCTCCTCGAGGGCACGCCGGTCCGCCTCTCCGGCCAGGACTCCCGCCGCGGCACCTTCGGCCAGCGCCACGCGGTTCTGATCGACCGCGAGACGGGCGAGGACTACACCCCGCTGCAGTACCTGTCGGAGGACCAGGCGCGTTACAACGTCTACGACTCCCTCCTGTCCGAGTACGCGGTCATGGGCTTCGAGTACGGCTACTCGCTGGCCCGTCCCGACGCGCTCGTGATGTGGGAGGCGCAGTTCGGAGACTTCGTCAACGGCGCGCAGACCGTCGTCGACGAGTACATCTCGGCGTCGGAGCAGAAGTGGGGCCAGACCTCCGGCGTCACCCTCCTGCTCCCGCACGGCTACGAGGGCCAGGGCCCGGACCACTCCTCGGCCCGCCCGGAGCGGTTCCTCCAGCTGTGCGCACAGAACAACATGACGGTCGCGATGCCGACCCTGCCGTCGAACTACTTCCACCTCCTGCGGTGGCAGGTGCACAACCCGCACCACAAGCCGCTGGTGGTCTTCACGCCGAAGTCGATGCTGCGCCTGAAGGCCGCCGCGTCGAAGGCGGAGGAGTTCACGTCGGGCCGGTTCCGCCCGGTCATCGGCGACTCCTCGGCGGACCCGGCCGCGGTCCGCAAGGTCGTCTTCACCTCCGGCAAGGTCTACTACGACCTGGAGGCGGAGCGTAAGAAGCGCGGTGCGACCGACACGGCGATCATCCGTCTCGAGCGCCTGTACCCGCTGCCGGGTGCGGAGCTCCAGGAGGAGATCAAGAAGTACCCGAACACCGAGAAGTACCTGTGGGTCCAGGAGGAGCCGGCGAACCAGGGCGCCTGGCCGTTCATCGCCCTGAACCTCATCGACCACCTGGACCTCGCGGTCGGCGCGGACATCCCGGCCGGCGAGCGCCTGCGCCGCATCTCGCGCCCGCACAGCTCGTCCCCCGCCGTCGGCTCCGCGAAGCGGCACCAGGCGGAGCAGGAGCAGCTGGTGCGTGAGGTCTTCGAGGCGTAACGCTCGCCGCGAGGGGTTCACCAGCCCGGTGTGAAGGGCCCGTTCCCGAGCTTCGGCTCGGGAACGGGCCCTGTTCTTTGCCGCCTATCCTTTTCCTGTCGCCTTTTCCCTTACCGAACCGACGGAGCACCACTCATGTACTTCACCGACCGCGGCATCGAGGAACTGGAGAAGCGGCGGGGCGAGGAGGAGATCACCTTCGAGTGGCTCGCCGAGCAGCTGCGCACGTTCGTCGACCTCAACCCGGACTTCGAGGTACCGGTGGAGCGGCTGGCCACCTGGCTGGCGCGGCTGGACGACGAGGACGACGAGTAGGCGCGCACGGCTGCGCGCCCGCCCTGAACGTTCGTTCCCCGAGGCCCCCGAACGAGTGGGGGCCTCTTGACTTTCCCGGGCCGCGATATATCGTGAATCACGTAAGACGCGATATGGCGCGTCGGGGGGGTGGCCTCGCCGTCGCGCACGCCGTCCGCACCGGCCGAGGAGGTCAGCACCATGTCCGAGTGGTCCGTCGGCGAGCCGAGGAAGCTCTCCTTCGACGCCCCTGTCACGGCACTCCATGTACGCATCGTCAACGGAACGGTGAACGTGGTGGGCACGGACGAGAGTTCCGCGCGTCTGGAGGTGTCGGCGATCGAGGGGCCGCCCCTCACGGTGACCCAGAAGGACGGCGCTCTCACGGTGGCGTACGACGACCTTCCCTGGAAGGGCTTCCTCAAGTGGTTCGACCCCAAGGGCTGGCGCCGCAGCGTGGTGGTCTCCCTGGCCGTGCCGGCGTCCACCCGTGTGGAGGTGGGCGTGGTCGGGGCCACGGCCGTGGTCTCGGGGATCGACGCCGGTGCCGACGTGAAGGGGGTCACGGGAGACACGACACTCGTCGGCCTCTCCGGACCGGTCCGCGCCACCACGGTCTCGGGCAACGTTGAGGCACAGGGCGTCGCGGGCGATCTGCGGCTGAACTCCGTCTCCGGCGACCTCACCGTGATCGAGGGCACCTGCCCGTCCGTCAAGGCCGACTCCGTGAGCGGCTCGATCATCCTGGACCTCGATCCCTCCGGCGGCCCCACCGACGCCCGCCTGACGAACGTGTCGGGTGAGATCGCCATCCGCCTGCCGCACCCGGCGGACGCCGAGGTCGAGGCGAACACCGCGAGCGGCGCCGTGTCCAACGCCTTCGACGATCTGCGCGTGACCGGCCAGTGGGGAGCCAAGAAGATCACCGGACGGCTGGGCGGGGGCACCGGCCGCCTGAAGGCGACCACGGTCTCCGGATCCATCGCGCTGCTGCGCCGCCCGCAGTCGGAGGACGAGCCATGGGACGCACCACGCCCGCAGAAGGCGCCCGCCGGCACCGACGACGCTCCGACCGAGCAGAAGGGGCTCTGACATGCCTCCCGTCTTCGCCCATGGACGACTGCGCCTCTACCTGCTGAAGCTGCTCGACGAGGCACCGCGCCACGGATACGAGGTGATACGGCTGCTGGAGGAGCGGTTCCAGGGGCTGTACGCGCCCTCCGCCGGCACCGTCTATCCGCGGCTGGCCAAACTGGAGGCCGAGGGGCTGGTCACCCATACCACCGAGGGCGGCCGCAAGGTGTACGCGATCACCGACGCGGGCCGTGCCGAACTCGCGGACCGCAGTGGTGAACTGGCCGACCTGGAGCTGGAGATCCGCGAGTCGGTCGCCGAACTGGCCGCCGAGATCCGCGCCGACGTCCAGGGGGCGGCGGGTGATCTGCGGCGCGAGATGCGGGCGGCGTTCTCCGAGGCCAGGAAGGGTACCAAGGCCCACGGCGACGCCCATGGGGAGTACATCGACGCGTCCGAAAAGGAGGCGTGGCGTGCCGCCAAGGAGGAGATGCGCCGCGTCAAGCAGGAGTGGAAGGAGCAGGCCCGGCGCGCCAAGGACGAGAGCCGAAGGGCCCGCGAGGAGGCACAGCGGGCACGCCACCAGGCCAAGGAGGCGCAGGACCGGGCCCGCGCCCAGGCGCAGGAGGAGATGCAGCGCATAGCGCGCCGGGTCCAGGAGCATGTGCAGGACCATTTCTCACGGGGCGACTGGCCGACGGGCGTACGGGAAGGGCTGACCGAACTGGCCAAGGAATTCGGAGAGTTCGGGAAGGAGTTCGGCTTCGGGCGCACGGGTGCCGCGGACACGACGAAGAATGCGGGCTCCTCGCGGGACACGTCGGAGCCCGAGTACGCGGCGACACCCGAGGACTTCCCCGGCGCGTACGAACCCTCCTGGGCGCACGAGGACTCCACGGGCGACCCGGCCCGCGACCTCGACCGGCTCCTGGACCGCTTCCGGGACGGCATCAGGGACGCCGCCCGCGACCACGGGGTGACGGAGCAGCAGCTCCGTGACGCCCGGCGGCACCTGTCGACAGCGGCGGCGCACATCGGGGCGGCGCTTCGGGCGCACCAGGACTGACGAGGGGCACGCCCAAGGTCCGCCCCCTGGAACTGCCGTGCGTGGCCGTATGGTCCGGTGCCGCCCTCTCCCGCCGGGTGCGGGAGAGGGAGCAGCACCGAGTCGCTCATCCGGTCAGCCGGTCCCCGCCTCGCCCTTGCCGCCCCACAGCGCGCGTTCGACTGCCGCGCAGGTCACTCCGTGATCGGCGAGGACCTCGGCCGGGACGCCGGGGCGCAGAGTCAGGGCGAGCAGGAGATGCTCGTCCCCGATGTGCCGGTCACCATGGGCGACGGCGGTGCGCAGGGATGCCGCCAGTACGCTCTTCGCCTCGCGGGTGAACGGCCGGCGTCCCGTTCGTCGCGCCCCGCCCCTGCCGCCCGCCGTCAGCGCGCCCTCGCCGTGAGTGCGCTCGACCCGGGTGACGATCTCCGCGAGATCGATGCCGAGACCGGCGAGGGCGTCCGCGTCGGACCGGGACAGACCGCCTCGGCGGCGTGCCTCGGCGAGGTCCCGCTCCACCGCGTCACGCCGCCCGGCGAGACCGAGCGACGACAGCGCGCCGGCGGCCCGGCCGCCCTCATGGTCAAGGAGGGCGAGCAGCAGGTGCGCCTGGTCGACGCGCTCCTCGCCCATTCGTTCGCAGCGCTCGACCGCGCCGGTGACCACCGCGCGGGCGTCCTTGGTGAACCTCTCGAACATCACTGCCTCCCGTACTTCTTGTGCACGGCCTGCCTGCTGACTCCGAGTTCCGCGGCGATCTCCTGCCACGACCAGCCCTGATTGCGCGCGCTGCGCACCTGCACCGCCTCCAGCTGCTCCAGCAGCCTCCGCAGCGCGGCGACAGCCCGCAGCCCGACCCGTGGATCGCGGTCGCCGGCGCGCTCGGCGAGATCCGTTGCTTTGGTCATGATGTCAACCTAGATTGACAAGCCTCGTTTGTCAACCATAGTTGACAAACGGGGCCCCGGACATACGGACGGCGGGCCCGGAAGAGGAGATCCGAGCCCGCCGTGGAAGCGGAGGGAGCCGCGGCAGCGGAAGGAGGTCGGCGGTGGGCCGTACGCCCGGCGGCGTGATCCGGGCAGGCGCGGAGGTCAGTTCGCGGTGAGCACGATCTTGCCGAACTGGTCGCCCGCCGCCAGCCTCTCGAAGCCCTCGCGTGCGCGGTCGAGCGGGAGGACCTCGTCGATGACGGGACGCACTCCGGTGACCGCGCAGAAGGAGAGCAGATCCTCCAGTTCGTCCTTGGAACCCATGGTGGAGCCGACGACCTTCAACTCCAGGAAGAAGATGCGGGTGAGTTCGGCATGGGAGGGGCGGTCGCCGCTCGTGGCCCCGGAGATGACCAGCGTGCCGCCGGGACGCAGCGACTTGACGGAGTGCGACCAGGTCGCGGCGCCGACCGTCTCGATGACGGCGTCCACCCGCTGCGGCAGCCGCGCCCCGGACTCCAGGGCCTCCACGGCGCCCAGTTCGAGGGCCCGCTTGCGCTTGGACTCGTCACGGCTGGTGGCGAAGACCCGCAGTCCCGCCGCCTTGCCGAGCACGATCGCGGCTGTCGCGACACCACCGCCCGCCCCTTGGACGAGGACGGAGTCGCCGGGCCGTACACCGGCGTTGGTGAACAGCATGCGGTAGGCCGTGAGCCATGCGGTGGGAAGACAGGCGGCCTCCTCGAAGGAGAGCCCCTCGGGCTTGGGCAGGAGGTTCCAGGTGGGCACGGAGACCTGCTCGGCGAAGGTGCCCTGGTAGCGCTCGGTGAGGATCGACCGGGGCTCGTCGGGCCCGACCCCGTGGCCCGTCTGCCCGATGACGGAGTGCAGGACGACCTCGTTACCGTCCTCGTCCACACCGGCCGCGTCGCAGCCGAGGATCATCGGGAGCTTGTCCTCGGAAAGCCCGACGCCCCGAAGGGACCAGAGGTCATGGTGGTTGAGGGACGCGGCCTTGACATTCACGGTCGTCCAGCCGGGCCTGCGCCCGGGGGCCGGGCGCTCTCCCAACTCAAGGCCGGTGAGCGGGTGGTCGCGGTCGATGCGGGCGGCGTAGGCAGCGAACATGACCTTGACGATAGGCAACACCGGGGCCGGAGGGAACGAAGGTCCGCTGTGACACACGTCCCGCCACGGAACCTTCGAGCCTCCGCACACACGTGAGCGGGCGGGTGCACCACCCGCCCGCTCGATGTGAGGCGCGCGAAGCGCGCTCTTGAGGGGCGCGGGGAACTGCGCGCCCAGCCACAACAAACTCGCGGCTGAGAACCGGCATCCCCGCGGATCGCTACCGGCGCGCGACCCCTTCGGCCCGCGCGGCGGCGGCGACCGCCGCCGTCACCGCCGGGGCCACCCGCTCATCGAACGGCGAGGGGATCACATAGTCCGCCGCGAGGTCGTCCCCGACGACCGCGGCCAGCGCCTCGGCCGCCGCGATCTTCATCCCCTCCGTGATGCGGGACGCCCGCACCTGGAGGGCTCCGGCGAAGATGCCGGGGAAGGCCAGCACGTTGTTGATCTGGTTCGGGAAGTCGGAGCGGCCGGTCGCAACCACGGACGCGTACTTGTGCGCGACGTCCGGGTGCACCTCCGGGTTCGGGTTGGCCATCGCGAAGACGAAGGCACCCTCCGCCATCGAGGCGACGGCCTTCTCCGGGACCGTACCGCCGGAGACGCCGATGAAGACGTCGGCGCCCGCCAGGGCGTCCTCGAGGGACCCGGTGATTCCCGCCTTGTTGGTGAACCCGGCGAGCTCCTGCTTGACCTGAGTCAGATCGCTCCGGTCCGGCGACACGACACCCTTGCGGTCCGCGACGGCGACATCGCCGATGCCCGCCTCGATGAGCATCTTGGCGATGGCGACCCCGGCCGCGCCCGCGCCCGAGATGACCACACGCAGCGCACCGATGGAGCGCCCGGTCAGCTTCGCCGCGTTCCGCAGTGCCGCAAGCGTCACCACGGCCGTACCGTGCTGGTCGTCGTGGAAGACAGGGATGTCGAGCCGCTCCTGGAGCCGGCGCTCGATCTCGAAGCACCGCGGCGCCGAGATGTCCTCCAGGTTCACGCCTCCGAAGGAGGGCGCGAGCCGGACCACGGTCTCGATGATCTCGTCCACGTCCGTGCAGTCGAGGGCGATCGGGACCGCGTCCACCCCGCCGAACTGCTTGAACAGGATCGCCTTGCCCTCCATCACCGGGAGGGACGCCTCGGGACCGATGTCCCCGAGGCCGAGGACCGCCGTTCCGTCGGTCACCACGGCGACGACCGACGACTTCCAGGTGTAGTCGTGGACCAGCTCCGGCCGTTCCGCGATGGCGGTGCACACCCGGGCGACGCCGGGCGTGTACGCAAGGGACAGGTCGTCCTTGTCGCGGACCGGCACGGTGGCCTGCACGGCCATCTTGCCGCCGCGGTGCAGCGCGAAGGCGGGATCGAAGGAATCGTGGGGCTCGGCCCCGCCGTCCTGATCCGCATGGTTGTCGCTGCGAGGATTGACGATCTCCGCTGCCACTGTGTCGTACCCCTTAGGTGTTCTGGTTTGAGGGTGACCGCTCCTGATTGAGGAGCGGGCGGGCACCACGCATGACCCTGATGACTGATGCGTACGGGTGCATACGCGACGGGCGCGCCGCACACGCGCCCTGAGCCCCGGATGAGGGGTGTAAAGAACCTTCTTACCGGACGGATGGTGTCCCGGACGAGTCCATAAAACGAAGGTCACACGCCGGTGAGATGACTCATGGCGGAAAATGTGGACAAGACGGCGCCACCCATGCTCATGATCACGTGTACGGACAGCGACCGGCCACATCGTGAGACACGTCGAAGATCCTGCGGCCGGAGGGAGTGATTCCGGTATAACCTCCGGCGCCGGTCGGCCCCGTGAGGCGGTTCGGGGGTCACCCGTTATGCGATTTTGACACGGCCGGCCCCCTGAGTTCGTCCCAATGGATGGCAAGATGCCTCAACCAACGAGGTCGCGGCACCCGATGGTGTGTGTCCTCGTCGACCCACGGCAGCATCTCATCCCGCCGGAGGAACCGATCATGACCGCAAGCACCTCCCGCCGTACGACCGTCAAGCGTTCCCGGATAGCTGCGGTCGGCGCCATCGCGGTTGCGGGCACCCTGCTGGTGACCGGCTGCGGCGACCACACCGACAAGGGCAGCGGCAACGGCTCCGGCACGTCGAACGCCTCGGCGCCGCTCGGCGGCAAGCTCCCCGCGGACATCAAGAAGGCGGGCGTCATCAAGGTGGGCTCCGACATCGCCTACCCGCCGGTCGAGTTCATGAAGGACGGCAAGGCCGTCGGTATCGACCCCGACATCGCGGACGCCCTCGGCAAGCAGCTGGGCGTCAAGTTCGATTTCCAGAACGGCAAGTTCGACAACCTGATCGTGGGCCTCCAGGCGAACCGGTTCCAGATGGTCATGTCCGCCATGAACGACACCAAGAACCGTCAGAACGGCATCGACTCCGACACCGGCAAGAAGGTCGGGGCAGGCGTCGACTTCGTGGACTACTTCACCGCCGGTACCTCGATCCTGGTCCAGAAGGGCAACCCGAAGGGCGTCAAGTCGCTGGACGACCTGTGCGGCAAGGTCGTGGCGCTGCAGAAGGGCACCACGTCCGAGGGCATCGCCAAGACGCAGAGCAAGAAGTGCACGACGGACGGCAAGAAGGCCATCGACCTGCAGACCTTCGACACCGACCCCGAGGCGCTGCTCCGTCTCAAGCAGGGCGCGTCCGTCGCCGACCTGAACGACTTCCCGGTGGCCGCGTACAACGCGAAGACCTCCGGCGGCGGCAGTGACTTCGAGGTCGTCGGCGACCAGATCGAGGCCGGCCCGTACGGCATCGCCGTCAGCAAGGACAAGACCCAGCTGCGCGACGCGCTGCAGGCCGCGATGAAC
Source organism: Streptomyces sp. NPDC047022 (assembly GCF_040644155.1). Taxonomy (NCBI): domain Bacteria; kingdom Bacillati; phylum Actinomycetota; class Actinomycetes; order Kitasatosporales; family Streptomycetaceae; genus Streptomyces; species Streptomyces sp. NPDC047022. The sequence goes on from NZ_JBEYVV010000003.1 coordinate 203,671, forward strand.
GCGATCATCAAGAACGGCGAGTACCAGAAGATCGTGCAGAAGTGGAACGTCACGCAGGGCGCGGTGACCGAGGCGAAGACCAACGGCGGCTCCTGAGTCTTCGCACAGCGCTGAAAGGCCCTCACCGTGACTGACACCGTCGACCAGTCCCCGGCGCCGCCGGAACAGATCAAGGCCATCCCCGTTCGCCACTACGGCCGCTGGGTGGCAGGAGTCGTGGTCCTCGCCCTCGTGGCGCTGATCGCGGTCGCCTTCTCCAACGCGAAGATCAACTACAGCGTCATCCCGGACTACCTGCTCGACCCGGGCATCGTGTCGGGCGCCTGGACCACGCTGTACATCTCCGTGCTGGCCATGGTGCTCGGCGTCGCGCTCGGCGTGGTCCTCGCCGTGATGCGGCTGTCCTCGAACCCGGTCACCAGCACCGTGTCCTGGTTCTACATCTGGTTCTTCCGCGGCACGCCGGTCCTGGTCCAGCTGCTGCTCTGGTACAACATCTCGCTCGTGTTCCCCATCCTGAACCTGGGGTTCTACAAGGACGAGATGAACCAGGTGATGACACCCGTCCTCACCGCGCTGCTGGGACTCGGCCTGAACGAGGCCGCGTACATGTCCGAGATCGTCCGCGCCGGCATCCAGTCGGTCGACGAGGGGCAGACGGAGGCATCGCACGCGCTGGGCATGACCCAGGGCCGGACGCTGCGCCGGGTGATCCTGCCGCAGGCGATGCGGGTCATCATCCCGCCGACCGGCAACGAGTTCATCAACATGCTGAAGACCTCTTCGCTCGCCTACGCGGTCCAGCTCCCGGAGCTGATCAAGAGGGCGACGGACATCTCCAGCACCTCGCTCGCGGTGGTCGAGATGTACTTCGTGGCCTGTATCTGGTACCTGCTGCTCACCACCGTCTTCAGCATCGTCCAGTACTACATCGAGCGGCGTTACGCCCGCGGTTCGACGCGCAACCTGCCGCCGACCCCGTTCCAGCGGCTGAAGAAGAACCTCCGCATGTTCGGTTCGTTCCGCCGTCCGGAGGTGGCCCGATGACCGGTCTCAGCAAGGACATCACCCCGCCCAGCAGCGGCGCCCCGATGGTCAAGGCCGAGAGCGTGCACAAGTCCTTCGGGCTCGCGCACATCCTCAAGGGCATCGACCTGGAGGTGAATCCGCGTGAGGTGTTCTGCCTGATCGGCCCGTCCGGTTCCGGCAAGTCCACCTTCCTGCGGTGCATCAACCACCTGGAGAAGATCAGCGCCGGCCGGCTGTACGTCGACGGCGAGCTGGTGGGCTACCGGCAGAAGGGCGAGAAGCTCTACGAGCTGAAGGAGAAGGAGGTCGCGGCACAGCGACGGGACATCGGCATGGTGTTCCAGCGCTTCAACCTCTTCCCTCATATGACGGCTCTGGAGAACGTCATGGAGGCGCCGGTCCAGGTCAAGCGCGAGTCGAAGGCGGTGGCCCGGGAGCGCGCGGAGCGTCTGCTCGACCGGGTGGGCCTCGGCGACCGCAAGGGCCACTTCCCGGCGCAGCTCTCCGGCGGCCAGCAGCAGCGCGTCGCCATCGCCCGCGCGCTGGCGATGCAGCCGAAGCTGATGCTCTTCGACGAGCCCACGTCGGCCCTGGACCCGGAGCTGGTCGGCGAGGTTCTCGATGTGATGCGGGACCTCGCCGAGGACGGCATGACGATGATCGTCGTCACGCACGAGATGGGCTTCGCGCGCGAGGTCGGCGACTCGCTGGTGTTCATGGACGACGGTCTGGTGGTCGAATCCGGCCACCCGCGCGACGTACTGACGAACCCCCAGCACGACCGGACGAAGTCGTTCCTGTCGAAGGTGCTGTAGCACCGTCGATGACGGTGATGGGCCCTGTTGTGCCACTCCGGCACAGCAGGGCCCTTCGCCTTGCCGCCGGCTGCCTCGGCTGCCTCTGCGCGAGCGGCAGCGGCAGGAGCCCGGGCCGGCCGTGGTCCGTGAGTCCGGCCTCGACGAACATCACACGGCTGTCCGCCGATGTCCGCCATGTCCCCCTCCATCAGGTCCGCCACGTAATACCCTGGATGCGCGACCGTCTGTTACGTGACCGCCACACGACCATAGAGCGCCCCCGTAAGGACTACAAGTGGAATTGGCCTATTACTCGGACTACGCCGTGCGTCTCGTGAACAGCGAGGAGCCGACCCGGGGCAAGGACTCGCTCACCTCGGTGGAGGCCGTCCGCGACCTCTTCGGCGTCAACCAGTCGGCGGCCCGGCGTGCCACCGACGCGGATGTGACCCGCTTCCGTTCGGTCAGGGCCCGCCTTCGCGCGGTCTTCGAGGCCGCCGACTCCGGCGACGAGACACTCGCCGTGGACCTGCTGAACTCGCTCCTGCTGGAGTTCCCGGTGAGCCCGCAGATCTCCGGGCACGACCATCGCGACGACGACGGGCGCCCGCTCTGGCACATGCACCTCGCCGACCACCCCTCGAACGCGACCGCCGGCTACGCGGCGATCGCCACGATGGGGCTCGCGTTCCACCTCACCGAGTACGGCGTGGACCGCCTCGGTCTGTGCGAGGCGGCCCCCTGCCGCAACGCCTACCTCGACACCTCGACCAACCGCTCCCGGCGCTACTGCTCGGACCGCTGCGCCACGCGCGCGAACGTGGCGGCCTACCGCGCCCGCAAGCGCCTGGAGGCGGACCGGCCGGAGAGCACGGGCCTTGCCGCGGAGAACGCCCAGCGCGCCAGCGCGAAGGGCGCGCGCTGACCCTTCAGCGGCCGGTAGCGCAGCCACACCTTCCCGAGCACGAGTTCCTCGGGGACGGTGCCGTAGTCGGTGCTGTCCCCGCCCGCGTACGGATTGTCCCCGAGCACCCACCAGCCGCCCTCGCGCAGTTCCACCGCGCGCTTGACGACCAGCAGGTCCTGCTGGAAGGGATGCCGCAGGACGATGACGTCGCCGGGCCTGACGCGCGCCCCGTACTGCACGAGGAGCCTGTCCCCGTGCTCGAGCGTGGGCACCATGGACGGTCCCGTCACCTCCGCCGCCCCGAACGGCAGAAGAGCTTTCGTACGCTCGGTCTCCTGTGACAGCTCCGGCATCGCCGGCACCTCCCCGGTCCGATCCTCCACCTGTCCAAGTCTCACCCGGGACTTTTGACGTAAGCCCATGGGGGCACTCGCAAAAACCCGTCCCTCACGGAGTAATGTCCCACCTGAGAAGACGATCACGAGGAAGGACAGCTTCATGCTCTCCCGCCTGTTTGCCCCCAAGGTCAAGGTCAGCGCCCACTGCGACCTGCCCTGCGGCGTGTACGACCCGGCCCAGGCCCGCATCGAGGCGGAGTCGGTGAAGGCCGTGCAGGAGAAGATGGCCGCCAACGACGACCCGCACTTCCAGGCGCGCGCCATCGTCATCAAGGAGCAGCGCGCCGAGCTTGCGAAGCACCACGTCTCGGTGCTGTGGAGCGACTACTTCAAGGCCCCGCACTTCGAGAAGTACCCGGAGCTGCACCAGCTGGTCAACGACACCCTGAAGGCCCTCTCGGCCGCCAAGGCGTCCTCGGACCCGGCGACGGGTCAGAAGGCCCTGGACTACATCGCCCAGATCGACAAGATCTTCTGGGAGACCAAGAAGGCCTGATCTTGGATCATGTCATCTGACCTGCGTTTTCCTTGTTCGCAGTGTCTCCCTGTCCGCACCCGGTCCGCAGGCCGCCGAGCACGGCGTCCATGGCGGACCGGGTGCGGTCGTCTTCGGGGAAGCCGTCCCGGAGGATCCGGGGCGGTTCGCTCGGTACCTGTGCTGCCTCCGCAGTGACATGCGCGCGTGCGGTAGTGAGCTGCGCAGAGGTACGTCCATGGAACTCATGGGCACGCATGAGGTCTGCGGTACAGCCGGAGACTCCTAGTAGACGATGTCCCAGTGGTTGCGTTCATCGCAGTACAGGTCGCCCGATCCGGACTTCCACAGCGCGAAGCCGTCCTCGCGGAGGCCGACGTACTCGAAGGTGCGCCTGATGTAGCTGTTGAGAGCGGGGCTGGGCCGAAGGTCGATCTTGTAGCCGTTGGCGTGGCTGTACTTGCCGTCCGCGCCGTGGCCGACCTCGGTGCCGCCGATGACGGTGAGGCTGTCGAGGCCGCTGGCCTTCTTGAGGTTGATCACTCCGTCCACCGTGCCGCTGAGGATCCCGTCGTACGAGACGCAGCTCGGATTGTTCCTGTCGGTACAGTTCCCGGGGGATTCGGCCGTGATGCCGTTGGGGATCAGCCGTGCCTCCGCCTGATCCTGGGTCAACGGCGTGCCTGCGGCCGTGGCGATCCCGGCGGTGAGCATCAGAGCGGCCCCGATCCCGGTGACAGTGAATGTCAGTTGGGGCAGTACGCGCATGGTGCCTCCTGAATGTGGGGGGATGTGACGCCTACCGTGCGTCTCGAAATACAACGAGCGTTCTGTGAACTGGTGCCGGGTGGCCAACGCTTCCGGCCGAAGCCAGGAGCAGCGGTCGCGCACCCACGGCAGTTGCCGACGCCGACGGGCGGGTCGGCCCCGGCGCATCGCGGGAATACCCCCGCGCCACGTTCACCGGGGCGCGGGCGTCCGGGTGGCGTGTCAGCCGCTGCAGTTGGTGACGGGCTGGGGGCTCAAGAGGCAGTTGGTGGGGGTGTTGCCGGTGAAAGTGGTGCCCGCGTCGACGGTGGTGATGGCCACCGTGGTGTACACGCCTCCGGGGGCGGGCGCGAGCGGCGCGGTGTTGTTGTTGACGCTGGAGACGTTGCTGAAGGAGAAGGTGCCGCCGTTGTTGTAGACGCCCGCGACGGCGGAGCCGGTGCCGGTGACCTTGTTGGCATCGATGTGGGAGCCGTCCACCGACACGGTCAAGCCGTTGGTGGAGGTGTCGGCGTAGAGTCCGGCGCCCTGTGAGTAGCGGCCGGAAGCGAGGTTGCCGGTGACAGCGGTGTCTTGCTGCAGCGTCAGCGTGGCCGCTGAAAGGAGTCCTTCCGCCGCGATGCCCGCGCCTTGGCCAGAGGTGCCGATGAGCCGGTTTCCGGTGACCCGGGTGTGGTTCAGGGTGAGGGAGCCGCCCAGACTGAAGATCCCGCCGCCCCGGTTGCTGAAGCCGTCGGGCGTGGTCCACCCGGTGACGGTGTTGCCGCTGATCATGGAGTCCGCGATCGTCGCGGTCGCGCCGGCCAGCGGATTGAACAGGATTCCGCCCCCGCCGTTGAAGCTTTGGGGGACAAGGTTGTCCGTGATCGCGGTGCCTGTGACGGACAGCGAACTGGAGCCGCTGTAGTTGATCCCGCCGCCTTGCTGCTGTGCGGTGTTGTCGCGGATGGTGCTGTTCATGATGATCGCCGGCGAGCTGACGCTGCTGAAGTACAGGCCCCCGCCGATGGCCCTGGTGCGGTTGCCGGAGATGGTCACCGAGTTCAGGGTGACCGGAACCGACCCGAAGGCGAGAATGCCGCCACCACCGTTGGGGGCATGGTTGTCGCTGATGGTGCCGCCGGTGACGGAGAGCGTCGTATGGGGCCCGGCGGCGATGCCGCCGCCGGTGCTGGCCCTGTTGCCCTGGAAGTTCACGCCGGTGGTGATCAGCGACGCGTTGGTGGTGTTGAGCAACACGCCACCGCCTTGGCTGCCGCCCGCGTTGCCGTTCATGACGGTGAGGGTGTCCATGGTCAGCGAGGTGGCGCCGACACGGAAGATACGGAAGTTGGTGGTGGCTGCGGGATCGCGGCGGATGGTGGCGTTGTTGCCGTGGATGATGAGCGGCTGGATGATCTGCGGGAGCTGGCCGTCGGCGTCGGTCATTGTGTAGACGCAGTACGACGTCAGCGACAGTGTGTCTCCGCCCACCATTCCGTTGGACGCGTTGATCGCCGCGATCAGGTCGGTGTCCGAACACCCCACGTTTGTCAACGCATGCGCCGGGACTGTCGCCGACGCGGCCAACAGAACGCCCGCCACCAGCGTCACCCCGACCCGCACACCCCGCCTGCCCATTTGGTTCCTCCGCTGACTCGTACGGGCTCATCCGGTCCGCCGATGCGGAACAGCAGCACCAAACCTAACCGGGGCATCCCACCGCGAGCGCTGACATTTCCTCACATATTGGGTCGTCACACGGTCGGCCCACACCGGCCGGGCAACGGCGAGAAGCCCACCGAGGCTTCTTCGGTGGCAGCGCCCGGCGTTCGGCCTTCAGCGCTCACCGAACTCGACACCCTGCACCCGCCCCTTGGACCAGCGACGGCGAGCCGGTCCTCCATCGAATGGTTGGTGCTATTGTCATTAGCACCATGCTGCTGCGTCTGGACAAGAGAGACACCCGCCCTCTGCACGAACAGGTGGCGGGCGCCATCCGTCGCGCCATCGCCGACGGTGAATGCGGGCCGGGGGATCGCCTGCCTGCGGCACGCGATCTCGCCGAGGCGCTGGACATCAACGTCAACACCGTCCTGCGAGGACTGCGCAGCCTGCGGGACGACGGTGTGCTGGAGTTCCGCCGGGGCCGAGGCGTGACCGTGGCCGAGGGAGCCGGGGGGCGGTCGGATCTGCTGGACCGCGTCCATGCGCTGGTGACCGAGGCCGCGTGCCTGGGCTACAGCAGGGCCGATCTCATCGAGATGATCAGGGGGATGCAGTGAACGACCGCAACGAGGCCGAACGCGGAGCGCGTTGGGGCACCGCAGTGTGGACAGCGGGCACCGCGGCCTTGATCGCCGCGCTGCCCTGGGCCGCGAGCGGACGGCTGCCGGACCGGCTGGCCACCCACTGGAGTGCCGGTCGCACCGCACCTGACAGCTCGATGCCCCTCTGGGCGGCTTCGCTCTTCCCGGCCCTGATGTGGCTGGTGCTGGCAGCGGCCGTGACCTTGACGCTACGGCAGGTCGGCGCTGCCGCGCGTACCGCGACTCGCCGCTGGACCACCTGCGCACTTCTGTCGGGGGGCGTACTGCTGTGCGGTGCCCAGGCGTCCATCATCCGCGCCAACCTCGATCGCGAGGACTGGCACCAGGCGGACCTGCCGAACGTCTGGATCGTCGCCGCCCTGGTGGCCGCGGGTGCCGCGGGAATCGTGGGATGGCTGGTGAGCGCACGCGAACAGGCCGCCACCACTGATGCGGTGGCGGCCCGTCAGGAAGGGCCCACCATCGAGGTCCCCGCGGATCAGCGTCTGGTCTGGTTCTCCCGCACCGCCAACCCCTGGATACAGCTGGGGGCGGCGGTGACCGGCCTGATCGCCGTCGGAGCGGTCATCGCCCTCGTGAGCGGCATCGCCGCCCCGGGGGCATCGTGGGCACTGCTCGTTCCTTTCGCACTCGCCTCCATCGCTCTGACCTGCTGCGCGTCGGTACAGGCGCGCGTGTCGGAGCAGGGACTGGCGGTGGCGTTCGGCCCGCTCGGCCGGCCGGTCCGGCGCTGGCAGGCCGCGGAGATCGAGTCCGCCCGTGCCGAGTACCGCACCCCCGCCCAGGCCGGCGGCTGGGGATACCGGCTCAGCGGCCTCGGCACCACGGTCATGCTCCGCGGCGGGGAGTGCCTGGTCATCCGTACGCGCGGCAAGGGAAAGGAATTCGCCGTGAGCGTGGACGACGCCGAGCGGGGTGCCGCCCTGTTGAACTCACTGAACGCTCCTCGGCCGAGCTGAGCGCGGCGCCCTCGACGGTCCCGCGACCGCACCCGGGCCGTGTCAAGGGAGTGCGAGGATCGCGCAGGTCGTCGTCGCGTGGGCGTACAGCTTGCCGTCGGCGGCGCCGATGACCCTCCCCTCGGCCGTCGCCATGGTCCGGCCCACATGGACGGTGGCCGCCTCGCACCTCAGCCGGGGGGTGTCGGCGAGGACCGGGCGCACCATGTGCACGTTGAGCTGCATCGTGGTGTAGACGCGACCCCTGGGCACCACGGTGGCGATCGCGCTGCCCAGGGCGGAGTCGAGCAGCGTGGCCACGAAACCCCCGTGCACGGTGCCCATCGGGTTGAGCAGGTGCTCGCCGGGATCGCCTTCGAACGCCGCCGCCCCCTCCCCTGCCTCCACCAGGCGGAATCCGAGCGTGCCGCCGATCGGCGGCTCCGGGATCTCCTCCTTGAGGATCTTCTGGAGCATTTCCAGGCCGGTCAGATCACCGGCCTCGTTCCAGGGCAGGGGCGGGCGCCAGGTGTGCGTCCGTGAGCGAATCTCGTGGGGGTTCGTGGTCGCTGTCATGCTGTTCCGCTCTCCTGACTCACTCCTGGCTCGGACGTACCGCGCGGGCTCCCCGTCAGGGGACCTTCACTCCGAGCAGGTCCACCGGGGAGATGACGGGAGCCGAACTGAGCATGGTCTCCGCGGCACCCATGAGCGCGGCGGCGATCTTGCCCTCCAGGTGGCCCTGCCGCCCCTGCTCGTCCTCGAACGTGTCGAACACCCCGAAGGTGGTGGCGTCCAGGCGGAACGAGAACCAGGCGACCGTGTGCTGCTCCTGCTCGGCCAGCGCCACCGCGTCGCGCAGCATCGCCTCGACCTTGTCGGCGTACTCGGGCTTGGCCTCGATACGCGCCAGCAGACCGATCTTCATCGTGGTCACTCCTCATGCGGAAACGGTTGGGAACGTCGCCGGATCTCCGGCACACAGCGAACCTACGGCGCCGGCCGACACCCCCATCAGTGGCAGAAACGACATCATCGATATTGTTTACGCCATGAAGATTGCGGTTCTTGTCTACGACGGGGTGTTCGACTCCGGCCTCTCGGCGATCCTCGACGTCCTGGACGGCGCCAACGCGATGGGCGAGGAGGCCGGCACGATGGGCGAGGAGATCCATGAACCGCCGTCCTGGGATGTGACGACGGTCGGCCTCCAGCCCCAGGTGCGCACCGGAGCGGGACACCTGATCGCCGCCAAGCCCCTCGCGCACGCCGAGACCGCGGACCTCGTGGTCCTGCCCGCCCTCAAGGAACGACGCCCCGCGGCGCTGCTCGAATACGTCGGCGGCGACCGGTCGCTTCCCGTCCGCAATCTGATCGCACGGACCCGTGACCGCGGCACCCCCGTCGCCTCGGCCTGCACCGGAACGTTCCTGCTGGCCGAGGCGGGAGTACTCGACGGCCGGCGTGCCACGACGTCCTGGTGGCTGGCGCCGCTCTTCCGCGCCAGGTACCCGCAGGTCCGGCTGGACCAGAGCAGCATGGTCATCGCCTCGGAAGGCGTCACCACCGCGGGTGCTGCCTTCGGCCATGTCGACCTCGCCCTGTCGATCGTCCGGGCCCGCAGCCATGCGCTGGCCGACCTGGTGGCCCGCTACCTGGTGGTCGACGAACGCCCGTCCCAGTCCGCCTACACCATCCCCAGCGCCCTGGCACAGAGCGATCCCACCGTCGCGGCCTTCGAACGCTGGGTCCGCGAGCGCCTCGCCGAGCCCATCAGCATCCCCGACGCCGCCCGGGCCATCGGCGTCAGCAACCGCACGCTGCAACGCTCCGTCCAGCGCGTCCTCGGAACCTCCCCCATCCGCTTCGTCCAGGACGTCAGGATCGAGCAGGCGTCCCACCTGCTGCGCACCACCGGACTGTCCCTGGAGACCATCGCCCGGAGAGTGGGCTACGAGCACCCCAACACCCTGCGCGTGCTCCTTCGCGAACGCACCGGCAGGACCACGACGGACCTCCGGGGGACTGAGCGGAGCACCTGAGGTCCACGGCCCTGTACCAGCCCTTCACCCCGGTCACCGAGATCCTGCGCGGTCTGCTCACGGGCACGGAGATCGGCGGCAGCGGGAGCATCGCGGCCGCCTGGTGCGTCGGCCCCACCGCCCTCGGCTGCCCGAGGGCGCGCTCGGCCTACGACAAGGTGTGAGCGATGCCGGGCGGCGCGTCACCGGCGGCTGTCGAAGGCGTCGAGCAGCCCCAGTGCCTCGGCCCGCAACTCCTCACGCCCCAGGGCGGCGTACGCGGACACAGCGTCCTCGTAGGCCGCCCTGTCGGCGTGCGCCAGTGCCTCCCGCACGCGCGCTGAGGACATCGTCGGCTGGAAGCTGCGCAGCATCCGGCAGCGTTCGGCCAGGGCGATCGACCGGGCCGCCGGGGTCGGGGCACCCCGGTCGAGATCCACGACGGCCAGCGCGAACAGCAGGACCCCGCAGACGGAGAGATGCGCGGCGTACGCGGGCCGGTCGACGGCCGGTCCGGACAGCAACGCACGCAGCTTGCCCGGGAGTTCCTCCACGAGGCCCGCCACCCGGTCGAGACGCCCGTGCCGGGCGTGAGCGACGACCGCGACGCCCTGGGCCTCCAGGGCCCATGTCTCCAGTCCGCGTGGTTCGATGTTCAGGAACGGCTGCTGCATCACCGGGGCCGGCTCCGCGGTCCGGCGCCACATGCGCAGCCCCGCCTCGGTCTCCCCCCGGGCGAGCAGGATCTCGGCGCGCACCCCGCTCCGGAACGTGGCTTGTCCATAGGTGTCGTCCGCGTCCTCGGCGTACTGGGACGTCGTCAAGTCGTACCAGTGCTGCGCCTCGTCGACCTCGCCGAGCAGCAGCGACGCCATGACGAGCCCCCAGCGGATCCCGATCTCCTCGCAGGCGCTGCCGAGCAGCCGTTCCTGGAGGTGCAGTGCCACCCGCAGATGGTGCCGGGCCCGCTCGCCCTGTTCGGTCTTCAGGCTGAGCTCGCTGATGCGGGAGTGGGCGTGGAGCAGGACGACGGGACCCTGGCCGTTCCCGAGGGCGTCGAGCACGCGGTCGGCGGCGGCGAGGGCGCCCTCGATGTCGCCCCGCGCCTCCCGTACATAGCCCGTGACGGTCCCGGCGACGGCGACGGCCAGCGGTGCGTCGTACACCGCGGCATCGTGGTCCGGGCCGAACACGGCGGGCACGTCGGCAAGGACCGCCGCGAGGGCACGGGGGACGGTGTCGGGCGGGGCGGACGGCAGCCGGCGCAGCACGGCCACGAACCGCAGGGCACGCGCGCCCTGCCCCTCCAGCAGGAAGAGGTCGGTGGCGAACAGGGCGGCGGCCGTGCGGGTGGCTTCCACGAGTGCCGGCTCGGGCCGGAAATGGCTCAGCAGATGGCCGGTCTCCTCGATGAGGGTGGCCATACGGACATAGCGGGGCTCGATGTTCCACAGGCCGGCCAGCACGGCGGCGCAGGCCACGACCGTGGGCCGCTCCTCACGCGCGAGCGCCAGGCGCAGGGCGTGCAGCAGGTTGTCCTGCTCGTCGCGGACCGGGTTCAGGTCGGCGATGGAGTCGGCCTGGGCGACGGACGTGTGGCGCGCGAGGCCGAACTCCCGCGCCCACTCCAGGAACTGCCCGGTCACCCGCTCCGTCTCGCCCGCGTCCGCTCGGCGGGCGGTGCTGAACTGCCGCACCGTCTCCAGCATGCGGAAACGTGCCCCGGAAGGAGTGTCGGCGACCTTCAGCAGGGACTGGTCGACCAGGTCCTCCAGCACCCAGGCGTCGCCGACCAGGTGTTCCGCCGCGTCCGCGGTGAAGCCGTCCGGGAAGACGGACAGGGCACACAAGGCGCGCTGTCCGGTCTCGTCGAGGAGGTGCCAGCTCCAGTCGACGACGGCGAGCAGGGTGCGGTGCCGTTCGGGCGCGTCGCGTGCGCCGCCGCGCAACAGGGCGAAGCGGTCGTCCAGGCGGCGGGCTATCTCGGTGACGGACATGACCCGCACTCGGGCGGCGGCCAGTTCCGCGGCGAGGGGCAGCCCGTCCAGACGACGGCACAGCTCCTCCACGGGTCCGGCGGGGAGTTCGGCACCGGGGCGGGCCGCACGCGCCCGCTGCTCGAACAGTTCGACGGTGGTCGCCAGGCTCAGCTCGGGCAGCAGGTACACGGATTCGGAACTCAGTCCGAGCGGGGCCCGGCTGGTGGTGAGCAGGCGCAGGTCACGGGTGAGGGAGACCAGGGCCTGGACGAGGGCGGCGGCGCCACGGACCACCTGTTCGCAGTTGTCGAGGACGAGCAGGGCGGGGCCGGGGCCCAGAACGCTCGCGATGCCGGTGCTCAGGTCGGGGTGCACGGCCTCGCCGACCCCGAGGGCGGTGGCGACCTCGGAGGCCACGTCGTCGTCCCTCGTCACCCCGGCGAGCGGTACGAAGTGCACGGACTTCTGCCCGGCCTCGCGTCCGACCACCTGTGCGAGCCGGGTCTTGCCCAGGCCGCCCGCCCCGACGACCGAGACGACGCGTGAGGTGCGCAGCAGCCCGGCCACGGCCGCGATGTCGTCGGCCCGGCCGAGCAGGGGGTTCGGCTCGTGCGGGATACCGCGGCGGACGCCCGGTGCCTCGTCCCGCAGCAGCTCCTGGTGGACCGTGCGCAGGGCGGGCCCCGGGTCGGTGCCGACGTCGTCGCGCAGGGCGCGGCGATAGGCGTCGTAGCGGGCCAGCGCGGCGGCGGGCCCCTTGGTGGCCGCTTCGCAGCGCAGCAGTTCGGCGAGGATCTCCTCGTCGCGGGGATGAGCGGCCGCGAGCCCGGTGAGGGGTCCGGCGGCCTCGGCGTGCCGGCCGAGCCGTGCCAGCGCGAGTGCACGGGCGCTCACCAGTGCGGCGTAGGTCGTCGCGCGCGCCGCGCGCAGGGCGGAGACGGGGTCGCCGGGGGCCTCGTCCCCGGGCGGACCGTCCCAGTGGGCCAGCGCGGCCTCGGCGTGCGCGAGGGCGGCGGCGTGGTCGCCGGCGCGGGCGGCGCGGCCCGCGCGGGTGGCGGCGAGCAGCACGGCGGAGGTGTCGACGGCGTCGGCGTCCAGGGTGAGCCGGTAGCCGGTGGCGGTGCTTGCGATGGTGTCGGCGCCGAGCTGGGAACGGGCCCGGGAGACCAGCACCTGCAGGGCCTTGGCGGGGTTCTCGGGCTGTTCCTCGGGCCACAGCCCGTCCATCAGACGGGCCGCGCTGCACCCGGTGCGGAGCTCGTCCGCGAGCAGCGCGAGCAGTCCGCGCAACCGGGGTCCGGCGATCTCCCGGCCGCGATGGGACACCCGTGCGAGGAAGGTCAGCTCGGTCGTCACCCGAGTAGGTTAGAACGCTCCCATCTCCCGCTGTCGGTGGTCCGTGCCATGCTGTGGGACGTGGATGTGGAGGACCTGGTCCGGCTTCGGCGGGCCCGCGACCGGATGGACCGCGAGTACGCGGAGCCGCTGGACATACCGGCGCTCGCGCGCACCGCGCTGATGTCCCCGGGGCACTTCCAGCGCAGCTTCCGGGCGGCCTACGGGGAGACGCCGTACAGCTACCTGATGACCCGCCGTGTCGAGCGGGCCAAGGCGCTGCTCAGGCGCGGCGACCTGACCGTGACGGAGGTCTGCCTCGCCGTCGGGTGCACCTCGCTGGGCTCGTTCAGCTCACGCTTCACCGAGCTGGTGGGCGAGACCCCGAGCGCCTACCGCGCACGCTCACACGACCAGAGCGCGCCGATCCCGCCCTGTGTGACCAAAACCCTGACCCGCCCCCGCCGAGGCCACTCGCCCACGACCCGGACGGATCCCCGCACCCAGCGTTAGAGACGCCCGGCATGTGCCGGGCCCCGCGCGAGCCCCGGCCCGGTCGACACGCGGCTGAGCCGCGCGAGCGCGATGGGCCACCCCAACCCGCGCGGAGCGCATAGCGTGGGCCACATGGACCTGAAACTCTCCCAGTGCTTCATCGCCGTAGACGACCACGACAAGGCACTCGCTTTCTACTGCGACGTCCTGGGCCTGGAGGTCCGCAACGACGTCGGCTTCGAGGGCATGCGCTGGGTCACGGTCGGCTCACCGCTCCAGCCGGACGTCAAGATCGTCCTGGAACCCCCCGCCGCCAACCCGGACATCTCGCCGGCCGACCGCCAGGCGATGGCGGAGCTGCTCGCCAAGGGCATCCTGCGGGGCGTGATCTTCTCGACCGAGGACTGCGACGCGCTGTTCGCCCGTGTCGAGGCGTCCGGCGCGGACGTCCTCCAGGAGCCCATGGACCAGCCCTACGGCGTGCGGGACTGCGCATTCCGGGACCCGGCGGGCAACCTGCTGCGCTTCACACAGCGCCGCGCCGCCTGACTCCCCGCCGGTCCCTCTACCCGCAGAACACCGGCGTCGGCCGCGTCGCGTGGACCGGCACCGGGCACGCCGGGTCCGCGGTCTGCTGCGGAGTCGGCGCCTCCTGCCACTGGGCGGGCGGAGGCGGCTCGTTCGCGTCCTGGAGCCACAGCGTCAGTCCGCCGCCCGTCACTGCGAGCGCGGCCCACACCCCGGCCGCCCACCGCCAGGCCCTGCGCCGTCCCCCCGCCCCGGTCACGCGGGCGCCGCAGTGCCGCCGTCCCAGACCTCCACGTCCACCACGGCGGACACGGGTATCGGCCCGTAGATGTGCGGGAACTCCTCGCCGCCGGGCTCCGGGGCCTCGTGGCGTACAGGGGCGGTGAGGCGGTCCGGATCGATGACGAGCAGCACCAGTTCACCGGGCCCGGTGTACTCGCCGTACACCCAGCGCGCCACGCGGGGAACCTGGTGCCGCAGTGAGCAGTGGATGAAGCCCTCTTCCTGGAGGGTGCGGCCACGGGTCGACATCTCGTAGGTGCCCGTTGTGAGGGCCGCCTCCCACAGGGAGCGCTCGGTGAGGTGCACAAGAGGTTCCGGCATACCGCCAACCTATGCCCTGCCCCGCTTGTCCCGTGACTGCTCGGGGTGCTCCCGGCCCGCGTACCGGGGGCATCGCGGGTTTTGGCAAGGACCGGGGCGCCATACGGGAACGAACGCGCCCAGCGTCTTGTGGCGCCTTACGACGGCGGCGACGGGCTGCCCGCACGACGGACAGACCTGGTGCTCTCTGTCCATGTCCTCAGGGTAGGACGACCCCGGCGGCCGGGCCCCCCGGCCCCCAGAGCAGAGCGGCTCAGCGCGGCTCGCGCCACATCGGCCACATGCGGGGGCCGTCGGGAAGGTCGACAGCACGGTTGGTGAAGCCGAAACCCAGGCGTTCGTACAGCTTGGCGCTGCGGGCGGTGCTCGCCTCCAGATAGGCGGGCTGCCCTTCGCGGTCGCAGCGGTCGATGACTTCCCGGATCAGTGCGGTGCCCAGGCCCTCGCCCTGGCGTGCGGGCGCCACAGCGATCATCCAGAGGTACTCATGGGCCCGGTCCACGGGGTGTACCTCGGCCATCAGCCGGGCGACGCGCTCGACCCTCTCGTTCCCCGGGTCGACCGCCTCGCGCAGCCGCGCCGCGCCGTCCGGGTCCTCGGCCGTGGAGTGGCGGCCGGGGGATATCGGCAGCCACAGCGCGCACGCCGAACCGTCCTCGGTCACATCGATGCGCCCCTCGGCCAGCACGATGCCGGTGAAGGCCGCCATCAGTCTGTGGTGCGTCGTGCGCCGGTGCTCCTCGCCCGGAAAGACCCACCTGCTGACCGGATCGTTCTGGAACGCGTCATCCAGCAGCCGGACGATCAGCTCCCGGTCGTTCCCCTCCGCCTCCCGGATCGCCACGCCCATCCCTTCACCACCTCTTCGTGTCTGTTGAGCTCCCTACCGTCAACTTCCCCATTCTGTATAGCTGTTGCCACTCATCCGGAACAGTCGCGTCCGAGTCAGGACACCCGGGCGGACAAAACGGACAAGACGGGCCCCGCACACAGTGGGGAGGTGCGGGACCCGCCCCGGCCCCGAGCCTCCCGGTGCCGAGCGGGGTCAGGACCAGCACGGCACCTGGGCTCGGGGGGTCCTGCGCCCGCGCCTGTCAGCTGCTGCGCCGGGTCACGAACTCGGCCAGGGCCAGCAGACCGCCCGCCGCCTCGGGATCGGGCACCGCGCGGGACAACTCCTGCATCGCCCGGCCCATGCGGTCCGCCGCCTGAAGCTGCGCCCAGTCCCGGCCGCCCGCCTGCTCGACGGCGAGCACCGTGCGCTCCAGCTCCCCCTCCGTGTAAGGGCCGCGATACAGCTCGGCCAGATCCGCCGCCGCCGGGGTGCCGGAGGCGAGCGCGGCGACCACGGGCAGCGACTTCTTGCGGGCCATGAGGTCCGCCCCGGCCGGCTTGCCGGTGCGGCTGGGATCCCCCCAGATCCCGATCACGTCGTCGATGAGCTGGAAGGCGAGCCCGGCCTCGCGGCCGAAGGCGTCCAGCGCCTCGACGTCCTCGTCGTCGGCTCCCGCGTACAGCGCGCCCAGGGAGCAGGCGCAGCCGAGCAGTGCCCCCGTCTTCGCCTCGGCCGTGGCGAGCACCTCGTCGAGGGTGACCTCGTCGGGGCCGCGCCGCTCCATGGCCGTGTCCGTCTGCTGGCCCGCGCACAGCTCCACGACGCAGGCGGCCAGCCGGGCGGCCGCGGCCCCGGACACCGGGTGCCGGTCCTGGGCGAGCAGGCCCAGGGCCAGTGCCTGCAGGGCGTCCCCGGCGAGGATCGCGTCGGCGTCGCCGAACACGGTCCAGGCCGTTGGGCGGTGCCTGCGGGTGGCGTCCCGGTCCATGAGGTCGTCGTGCAGCAGCGTGAAGTTGTGGATCAGTTCGACGGCCGCGGCGGCCCTCACGGCCACGGCCTCACGCCCGCCGAGCGCTCGGGCCGCGGTCAGCACGAGTGCGGGGCGTATGGCCTTCCCCGCGTTTCCGGACGCCGGTGTGCCGTCCGCGTGCTCCCAGCCGAAGTGATAGCGCGCGATACGCCGCAGGGGCCCGGGAAGCGAGTCGACGGCCCGGCGCAGCTCCGGGTCGACCGCGGCGCGGGCCCGCTCCAGGATCGCCGTCGCCTCCTGCCCGTCGGCCGGTACCGCGATCGGTACCGCCGGGGCGGGCAGTGTGTCGCGCCGGCCGCGGGAGCCGGCCGGGCCCCGCCGCCCGAGCATCGTGCCCGGCTTCGGCCCCGTCATGAACTCACCCATGAAACCGCCTCGAAGAGTCCCCGGACGGTGACGCCTCCGCTGCCGCCGGGTCAGTATTCCGAGGGTGTACCCGCCCTGACGGGCGGGCACACGGCGTGCCGCTTGCCTGCGGCGACGGACGACTGGACGTCACCTCCAGCGGCCGATCTCGACGTTCTCCAGGACTCCCAGCGCGTCGGGCACCAGGACCGCTGCGGAGAAGTAGGACGTCACCAGGTAGCTGATGACCGCCTGTTCGTTGATGCCCATGAAGCGGACCGACAGGCTGGGCTCGATCTCGTCGGGGATGCCGGACTGCCGCAGGCCCACCACACCCTGGTCGTCCTCCCCGGTACGCATGGCGATGATCGAGGTCGTACGGGCGTCGCTGACCGGGATCTTGTTGCAGGGGTAGAGCGGCACACCGCGCCAGGTGGGGATGCGGTTCCCGCCGACGTCGATGGTCTCCGGGACCAGTCCGCGCTTGTTGAGTTCCCTGCCGAAGGCGGAGATGGCACGCGGGTGGGCGAGGAACAGCTTGGTACCGCGACGCCTGCTGAGCAGTTCGTCCAGGTCGTCCGGGCTCGGCACGCCGTCGTGCGGCTGGAGCCGCTGGTCGTACTCGCAGTTGTGGAGCAGTCCGAAGTCGCGGTTGTTGATCAGCTCATGTTCCTGGCGCTCCTTCAGTGCCTCGACCGTCAGCCGCAACTGGTGCTCGGTCTGGTTCATCGGCTGGTTGTAGAGGTCAGCCACGCGTGTGTGGATGCGCAGGACGGTCTGCGCGATGCTCATTTCGTACTCGCGGGGCACGGCGTCATAGTCGACGAAGGTGTTCGGGATGTCCGGCTCGCCGCTGTGGCCCGCGGCCAGGTCGATCGCCTTCTCGCCGTACTTGTTGGTGCGCTGCGCGGGGATCGAGCGCTGCTGCCTGAGGTGCTCGCGCAGCGACCCGGCGCGCTCCGCGACCTGTTCCACGTCCCGGCGGGGCAGGGCGAGCACCGTGCAGGCGGTGACCGCGCGGGCCGTGTACTCCCAGATGGCGTCCGGGTCCAGCAGCGCCTGATCCCCGAAGTAGGCACCGTCGGCCAGTACTCCGAGCACGGCGTCGCCCCCGTACGGCCCGGTGCCGATCTTCTCGACCTTGCCATGGGCGAGCAGATAGACCTCGTCCGTCTGGCTCCCGAACTCGGCGAGCACGTCCCCCGGTGCGAACCTGCGTTGCTGGCACCGCTGGGCGAGTTCGGCGAGCACGTCCTGGTCGTCGTACTCGCGAAGGGCGGGAAGCTCGCCCAGTTCGGCGGGGATGACCGTCACCTGGTCCCCCGTCTTCACGAACGTCACGCGTCCGTCGCCCACGGAGTAGGTGACGCGACGGTTCACCCGGTACGTACCACCCTGCACATTCACCCACGGCAGCATTCGCAGCAGCCACCGTGAGCTGATCTCCTGCATCTGGGGCGCGGACTTGGTGGTGGTGGCCAGATTCCGTGCGGCCGCGGTGCCGAGACTCTGCTGCGGCTTGTTCTCGTCCGCGCGGACCTC
Source organism: Streptomyces sp. NPDC047022 (assembly GCF_040644155.1). NCBI lineage: Bacteria > Bacillati > Actinomycetota > Actinomycetes > Kitasatosporales > Streptomycetaceae > Streptomyces > Streptomyces sp. NPDC047022. The sequence continues at coordinate 222,005 of NZ_JBEYVV010000003.1, forward strand.
TTCGCCTACCGACATTGAGATTGTCCCTCCCGGTCTTGCACCGATCTGCCTTGCGCTGATCTGCGAAAAGAAGCCTCTCAGCACGGAGCGTGCCCGTGCCATTACCCAAATGAGCGGGAATGGATCATCCGCGGCCTGGGCAGAGGGAGGCGCGTTCCACCGGCCGGTCCCCGACCGGGCCGCCCCGCGCCGGGTGTTCGACAATGGCCGGGTGACCAGCCCCGATGCGCCGAAGCCCGGAACGCTCGACCTGGCCCTGCTGCGCCCGCGCCTGCCGTCGCCGCTGCAGGAGGCCGCGGACGAACGCTTCGCCCGGCACGGTGTCCGGCTGCTGCTGAAGCGGGACGACCTGATCCACCCCGACCTCGTCGGCAACAAATGGCGCAAGCTGGCCCCCAACCTCGCCGCCGCCGCGGGGCGCCCCCTGCTCACCTTCGGCGGCGCCTACTCCAACCACCTGAGGGCGACGGCCGCGGCGGGCCGGCTGCTGGGCCTCGAGACCATCGGCGTGGTCCGCGGCCAGGAGCTCGCGAACCGCACGCTGAACCCCTCTCTGGCGGTGTGCGCGTCGGACGGCATGCGGCTGCACTTCGTCGACAGGTCGACGTATCGGCGTAAAGCGGAGCCGGAGACCCTGGCAGGGATCCTGCGCGCCGCGGGCGCCGACGATGCGTACGTGGTGCCGGAGGGCGGCAGCAACGCGCTCGCCGTGCAGGGCTGCCTCGCCCTCGGCGAGGAACTGCGCGACCGAGCCGACGTCGTCGCCGTCGCCTGCGGCACCGGCGGCACGCTCGCGGGCCTGGCCGCCGGCCTCGGACCCCGCCAGCGGGCGCTCGGCGTGCCGGTCCTCAAGGGCGAATTCCTTGCCGCCGACACGGAGGCCCTGCAGACCCGGGCCTTCGGCGGCCGACGCGGGAACTGGTCCCTGGACACCCGCTTCCACTTCGGCGGATACGCCCGCATACCCAGCGAACTGGAGGAGTTCGCGCTCGACTTCGAGTCCCGCCACGGCCTGCCCGTGGAACATCTCTATGTCGCCAAGCTGCTGTACGCGCTTGTCGCCCTGGCCGAGGAGGGCGCGTTCCCGCGGGGCACGGCACTGGCCGCCGTGATCACCGGAAGGCCCCTCCCCCAGGCGCCGGTTCAGGCCGTCTCGCGGTAGGCCGCCGCCTCCTCCAGGTCCAGGCGCCGCAGCAGGGTCCGGAGCATCTCGTCATCGATGTACCGGTGGTTGCGGAGCCTCACGAAGACCTCCCGTTCCGCGCCGATCATCTCCCGGGACAGCCTGCGGTAGGTGTCGTCGGCCGTCTCACCGGTCACCGGGTTCACCGCGCCCAACCGCTCCCAGACCGAGTTGCGCCGGCGCTCCAGGACATGCCTCAGCCGGTCGGCGAGCGGCGGTGGCAGGGCGTTCCCCTGGTCGTCCAGGAGCTCGTCCAGGCGCTGCTCGGCGGCCCTGGACGCCTGCGCCTGGGCGTTGGCCTCGGCGAGGGTCTCCGCCTGGGGGTCCCGTCCCGGCAGCCGCAGCAGCCGGATCAGCGGGGGCAGGCTCAGGCCCTGCACCACGAGCGTGCCGATCACCGTCGTGAAGGTGAGGAAGAGGATCAGGTTGCGGTCGGGGAACGGGGAGCCGTCATGCATGCTCTTCGGGATCGAGAAGGCGATGGCGAGCGAGACGACGCCCCGCATGCCCGCCCAGCTGATGACGAACGCCGACTTCCACGTGGGGGCCTCCTCGGCGTCCCGGACGCGCCTGGACAGCAGGGGCGGAAGGAAGGTGGCCGGATACACCCAGACGAACCGCGACACGACGATCGCGAGGAAGACGGCCACCGCGTACCAGGCCGCGCGTGTGCCCTCGTACCGGCCGAGCCCCTTGAGGACGACCGGCAGTTGCAGGCCGATGAGCGCGAACACCGATGACTCCAGGACGAACGCGACCATCTTCCACACCGCCTCCTCCTGGAGCCGGGTCGCGAAGTCGACCTGCCAGTTGTGATACCCGAGATAGAGGGCGACAACGACCACGGCGAGCACCCCGGACGCGTGGACCCACTCAGCGGTGCCGTAGGCGACGAACGGGATCAGCAGGGAGAGGGTGTTCTGCAGCAGCGCCTCCTTCATGTGCGTGCGCAGCCAGTGGATCGGCACCATCAGCAGCAGACCGACCGCCACGCCCCCGACCGCCGCGAGCAGGAACTCCTTCACCCCGCCCATCCAGGTCGCGCCCTCCCCGACCGCTGCCGCGAGCGCCACCCGGTAGGCGGTGATCGCGGTCGCGTCGTTCACCAGCGACTCCCCCTGCAGGATCGTGGTGATCCGCGACGGCAGCCCCACCCGTCTGGCGACCGCGGTCGCCGCGACCGCGTCCGGCGGGGCGACCACCGCGCCCAGCACCAGCGCGGCCGTCAGCGGCATGCCCGGCACGAGCAGATACACCGCCCAGCCCACGACGAGCGTCGAGAACAGCACATACCCGACGGACAGCAGCGCCACGGGCCGCATCTGCGCGCGCAGGTCCAGATACGAACTGTCCGTGGCGGCCGTGTAGAGCAAGGGCGGCAGCACCAGCGGCAGGACGATCTCCGGGTCGAGGGTGTACCCGGGCACCCCGGGCAGATACGACACCACGAGCCCTACCGCGACGAGCAGCAGGGGTGCCGGCACCGGGGTGCGGCGCGCCGCACCGGCGACCGCGGCGCTGCCCGCGACCAGCAGCAGCAATGGCAACACGTTCATCGTCTTTTGCCCGCCCTCGTCATCCGCGCGGCTTCCCGCCCTCGAATTCCGCGCCGCATCGCGCGGAGCCGTCGTAACCTGGCCATCATGAAACAGTGCACGCACGCGGGAGCGCTGCCGCACCCCGAGCCCACACCCCAGAGCGCCACATGCCTGGAGTGCCTCGAAGCCGGCACAGACCCTGTGCAGCTGCGGATGTGCCTGGAGTGCGGGCACGTGGGCTGCTGCGACTCCTCACCCCTGCGGCACGCGACGACGCACCACCACAACAGCGGTCACCCGGTGATGCGCACCTTCGAACGGGGCGAGAACTGGCGCTGGTGCTTTGTCGATCATGTACTTGTGTGACCTCGATTCCGTCCTCGGGCGACGCCGGCCATCCGTACGCGTGCACCTGTGGAGATCCGTACTCATGTGACTCCGGATCCGGACGGTTCGACGGTCTGACGCCGGGGTACGTCAAACCGGCGCGCGCTCTTCCCAATTGGGCCCGCAGGCCTCTAGCCACTGTGCGTATTCACAGGTTTACTATGAGTGACAGCAGGGGTCGGGGCCCAGGGGACAGGAAAGTCATCAGCGCGATAGCGTCACCGCTGAACCACGTAGGGCGTTACCCCGGGGGGCGACCCTCGGCCCCCGGATAGAGCTTGTACCACCTTGGAGGTGAGGGTGTCCGAGATCGCAGGCGAGCCCGCGACCCAGGACTTCGTGGAAGTCCGGCTGCCGGCGGCGGGTGCCTACCTGTCGGTGCTGCGCACGGCCACGGCCGGTCTCGCGGCACGTTTGGACTTCACCCTGGACGAAATCGAGGACCTGCGTATCGCGGTCGACGAGGCATGCGCGATCCTGCTCCAGCAGGCCGTGCCCGGCTCGGTACTCAGCTGTGTCTTCCGGCTCATCGACGACTCACTCGAAGTCACTGTCGCGGCCCCGACCACGGACGGTCACGCCCCCTCGCGTGACACCTTCGCCTGGACCGTCCTGTCGGCCCTGGCCGGCAAGGTCTCCTCAGCGGTTGCCGACGACAAGACCGTGTCCATCAGCCTCTACAAACAGCGCGGCGCGGGACCCGGGCCGGCGTGACGAACGGGGACGGGCCGGTGCGGGACGACGAGCGCGGCACACGGGAGCTCTCCGCGGGCAGCGGCGATCCTGGCGGATCGCGCCGCATGGCGGACGGCATGGACGGCATTCCCGAACAGGCCCGTCCGCACCCGGAGGACGAGACCTCGGCGGCCGGAGCCTCCGCACAGGCGGGGCCGGTCGCCACGGGTGGACCGCCCTCCGTCCGGGGCGACGGACGCCCGGATCCGGACGGACGCGTCGCGTCCTCCCAGGACATCGGGACCTCCCCGGCTCATGGGGGTCCCCCCGCTCGAGCGCGGTCGAGAGTGGGGGAGGAGGCGGGAGCGCGGGGAAGGGTGACGGGCGGGACGATGAGCGAGCACGAGCGAAACGCTGAGCAGAGTGTGCCGGTCGGCGCACGGCACGACCCACAGGACCGCACGGGAGCGCGGGCCATGTTCGTGGAGCTGCGCACGCTGAAGGAGGGCAGCCGGGAGTACGCCGAGCTGCGCAACAAGCTGGTCCGTATGCACCTGCCGCTCGTCGAACACCTCGCGCGCCGCTTCCGCAACCGAGGCGAGCCGCTGGACGATCTGACCCAGGTCGCGACCATCGGCCTGATCAAGTCCGTGGACCGTTTCGACCCGGACCGGGGCGTCGAGTTCTCGACGTACGCGACCCCGACGGTCGTCGGCGAGATCAAGCGCCACTTCCGTGACAAGGGCTGGGCGGTGCGGGTGCCGCGGCGTCTGCAGGAGCTTCGCCTGGCCCTGACGACGGCCACCGCGGAGCTGTCCCAGCTGCACGGACGCTCTCCGACCGTCCATGAGCTGGCCGAGAAGCTGGCCATCTCGGAAGAGGAGGTCCTGGAGGGGCTGGAGTCCGCCAACGCCTACTCGACGCTGTCCCTGGACGTCCCGGACACGGACGACGAGTCGCCCGCGGTCGCCGACACTCTCGGCGCCGAGGACGAGGCCCTGGAGGGCGTCGAATACCGCGAGTCGCTGAAGCCGCTGCTGGAGGATCTTCCGCCGCGAGAAAAGCGGATCCTTCTCCTCCGGTTCTTCGGCAACATGACACAGTCACAGATCGCGCAGGAGGTCGGCATCTCGCAGATGCACGTCTCACGTCTGCTGGCCCGGACTCTGGCGCAACTCCGGGAGAAGCTCCTCGTGGAGGAGTGACACCTCCCGGCGGAGCGGCCGGGGAACGACAAAGGGCGACCGGCGATCCGATCGCCCCGAGGCGCACGCTCCGGCAGGAGCCCCGGCGGCTACTTCTGGTCGGGTGCGCTGCCAGGGGTCCTGATGCCCAGGGCCCGCGTGGTCGCCGGATTCACCAGGAGCACCAGGGCGGCCACCGCGACGACCGCGAGCGCGATCCCTCCCGGGATCGCGACGCTGTCGGCCTGAAGCAGGCTGTAGGCCACCGGAAGCGCCATGATCTGTGTGATGACCGCGGGCCCCCGGCTCCAGCCGCGCCGCAGCAGCAGGCCGCGCGCCGCCAGCAGGGGCAACAGCGCGAGCACCACGAGGGTGATGCCGCCCGTGACGGCCGGCACACGGCTGTCCGACGAGCCGGTCAGTCCGCGCACGAGCATCCAGATGCCGCCGACGACCAGGACAAGGCCCTCCAGTCCGGCCAGTGCCGCCGCGGCGGTCAGCCGCGCCGGACGCTGCCCGGCTTCGGGGGCCGGAGGGGTGGGGTTCTGCTCAGCGCTCACCCCTGAAGGGTAGCCGCCGGCCGTATCCGCGCGGCCGGCACCGGCATTGTGCCCAAGACCACTCCCTCATCTCTTACTGGTTCCCTACCTCGGCATGGGGCGAGTACCGCCCAGTAGGTACGCTGCACCCCATGCGTGCACTTCTCGTGGTCAATCCGGCAGCTACTACGACAGGCGCACGTACCCGTGACGTACTGATCCACGCGCTGGCGAGCGAGATGAAGCTCGAGGTGGTCACCACCCAGTACCGGGGCCACGCCCGGGACCTCGGCCGCCAGGCCGCCGAGAGCGACGACATAGAGCTGGTGGTGGCGCTCGGCGGCGACGGCACGGTCAACGAGGTCGTGAACGGCCTGCTGCACCACGGCCCCGACCCCGGCGGTCTGCCCCGCCTCGCCGTGGTCCCCGGCGGCTCCACCAATGTCTTCGCCCGCGCCCTCGGCCTGCCCAATGACGCCGTGGAGGCCACCGGAGCGATCCTCGACGCCCTGCGCGAGAACCGCGAGCGCGAGGTCGGCCTCGGTCTCGCCGCGGGCACGCCGGGCACGGTGGACGAGGCCGTACCCTCCCGCTGGTTCACCTTCACCGCGGGTCTCGGCTTCGACGCGGGCGTGGTCGGCCGCGTCGAGCAGCAGCGCGAGCAGGGCAAGCGCTCGACCCATGCGCTGTATCTGCGCCAAATGGTGAGGCAGTTTCTGGACGAACCTCACCGCAAGAAGGGTCTGATCACTCTGGAGCGCCCCGGAGAGGACCCGATCACCGGTCTCGTCCTGTCGATAATCTGCAACGCGACGCCTTGGACGTTTCTCGGCAATCGTCCGGTGTACGCGTCACCTAAAGCATCGTTCGATACAGGACTCGATGTGACGGCTCTCAGCCGCATGTCGACGGCCTCGGTTGCCCGGTATGCCACCCAGTTGCTCACTTCGTCCCCCGATCGCGGCCCGCGTGGCAAGCATGTGGTCTCGCTGCACGACCTGAGCGAGTTCACCTTGCATTCGAAGGCGCCCCTCCCCCTTCAGATGGACGGTGACCACCTGGGGCTGCGTACGAGCGTGACGTTCACAGGCGTACGCCGTGCACTGCGTGTGATTGTGTGAGCAGAAGACGCCAAAGTCCTTTCACTCGAACGTTTAGGCCAGGATCCACCCCTTGGAAGTACGGCTGTGACCTAGTCGACACCAAGGAATCAAAAAAAACTTTCCGGAAGGGGTTGTATCCGCCGCTGAGGTTTGCGAGTCTCTACGTGGCGCTCGGGACGGCCCGCAACACCGGCCCCCACAGAGAGCCCGAACCCCTCCTCAAACCACAGGACCACGTCAGTGAGTCTGACGATCGGCCCTTCACTTGTTGAGGGATTCGTGAAAGCGTTCACATTCACAAGCAATCTGCACGTAATACCACGGAGAGGTAACAGCCATGGACTGGCGTCACAACGCCGTTTGCCGCGAGGAAGACCCCGAGCTCTTCTTCCCCATCGGCAACACCGGTCCTGCGCTGCTGCAGATCGAGGAAGCCAAGGCCGTCTGCCGTCGCTGCCCGGTTGTCGAGCAGTGCCTGCAGTGGGCGCTCGAGTCCGGCCAGGACTCCGGCGTCTGGGGTGGCCTCAGCGAGGACGAGCGCCGCGCCATGAAGCGCCGCGCCGCCCGCAACCGGGCCCGTCAGGCATCCGCCTGACCCACCCACCCCGTACGGGCCTGAGCTTGGCGGCGCGTATGCCTCAGGGCATCACCGAGTAGACAGCGAGTACGCTTCTCCCGCCTCCGAGCCGCAGCGCGCAGTACCCCCGATGCGCCCAGCACTAGCGGGGAACGAGCTTTTAGCCCCGGACCACTTGAGGTCCGGGGCTCATTGCTGTCCGGAGCCCATTCCTGTCCGGAGCCCCTGGCCGTCCGGGCCCTGCGCGTCGTTCACGGTCCGATGTCCCCGCCCCGCGCGGTGGGATCACTTCTGCGAGCGGACCGGAATGTCCAGGATGACCCGAGTGCCGCGCTCCGGGGCGGGGACCATGTCGAAGGTGCCGCCCAACTCGCCCTCCACCAGCGTCCGTACGATCTGCAGACCGAGGTTGCCCGCCGTGTGCGGATCGAAGCCTTCGGGCAGACCGACCCCGTTGTCCTGGACGGTGACCAGGAGGCGCTCCTCCTTCGTCGTGCCGCCGCGGACCGCCGAGACCTCGACCGCGCCGGTGTCGCCCTGACGGAAGCCGTGTTCCAGGGCGTTCTGCAGGATCTCGGTCAGCACCATGGACAGCGGGGTCGCGATCTCGGCGTCCAGGATGCCGAAGCAGCCGCTGCGGTGGCCGGTGACCGAGCCGGGCGAGATCTCGGCGACCATCGCGAGCACCCGGTCGGCGATCTCGTCGAAGTCCACCCGCTCGTCCAGGTTCTGAGACAGCGTCTCATGCACGATGGCGATCGAGCCGACCCGCCGTACGGCCTCCTCCAGGGCCTCCCGGCCGCGCTCGGACCCGATACGACGAGCCTGGAGGCGGAGCAGGGCGGCCACCGTCTGGAGGTTGTTCTTGACCCGGTGGTGGATCTCCCGGATGGTCGCGTCCTTGGTGATCAACTCGCGTTCGCGGCGCCGCAGTTCCGTGACGTCCCGGAGCAGGACGAGCGAACCGATGCGCGTGCCCTTGGGCTTGAGGGGGATCGCCCGGAACTGGATCACCCCGTCGTTGGCCTCGATCTCGAACTCGCGCGGCGCCCAGCCGCTGGCCACCTTGACCAGCGCCTCGTCGACCGGACCCCTGGTCGGGGCGAGTTCGGCCGTGGTCCTGCCGAGGTGCTGGCCGACCAGGTCGGAGGCGAGACCCAGACGGTGATACGCCGAGAGTCCGTTCGGCGACGCGTACTGGACGACACCGTCAGCGTCCAGCCTCATCAGCCCGTCACCGACACGCGGTGAGGCATCCATGTCGACCTGCTGGCCGGGGAAGGGGAACGCTCCGGCCGCGATCATCTGGGCGAGGTCGGAGGCACTCTGGAGATACGTCAGCTCAAGACGGCTCGGGGTCCGCACGGTCAGCAGATTGGTGTTGCGCGCGATGACGGCGAGGACGCGGCCCTCGCGGCGCACCGGGATGGACTCGACCCGGACCGGGACCTCCTCACGCCACTCGGGGTCGCCCTCGCGCACGATCCGCCCCTCGTCGAGCGCCGCGTCCAGCATCGGGCGCCGGCCGCGGGGGACGAGATGGCCGACCATGTCGTCCTGGTACGAGGTGGGGCCGGTGTTGGGGCGCATCTGGGCGATCGACACGTACCGCGCGCCGTCGCGTGTGGGCACCCACAGAACCAGGTCCGCGAAAGAGAGGTCGGAGAGCAGCTGCCACTCCGACACCAGCAGATGCAGCCACTCCAGGTCGGAGTCGCTGAGGTCGGTGTGCTGGCGGACCAGTTCGTTCATGGAGGGCACGTCAGCGAGAGTACCCGGGGGTTCGGACACCGATCGAAACAGGCCAGGTGGCCGACCCGGCACTCCCCCGAAAACACCCGCGGGCCGCGGCGCCTGAGAGGGACCCTCAACCCTCCCGGCACCGCAGCCCGGAGCAGCAACGGCCGTGGGGTGTGCGGTCCCGGTCGGCCGAAGGCCGAGGAGCCGGAGCGGTCAGGGCAGAGAGCGCCGGATCCTCGGTCCGCCTTCCTGTGCGGGGAAGGCGGAAGTCTGTGTGTATGCGTCGCGTCCTCTCGCCGGTGGAGCGAGAAGGCTTTACCGATTTTACCCAGTGCGTCGGCGTCCCTGCGCCCGCGCATCATGGACTAGACCACATCCATGAACCATGTTCCTGCGTCCGGCGGCATGTGTCCATGCGTTGGCGGATGTTTGTTGTTGTCTCTTTATCGGACGTCCGCCGTCGGCTCACGCGCAGCGTAGCCTCCTTCGGCCCCCGCCGGGGGCCAGATCGCCATGGCGATGTCCGCGAGTGCCTCCAGCTCTTCCCGGCCGGCCCCGTCGCGCGCCTGCTGGGACATGCCCTGGATGACCGCGCCGGTGTACCGGGCGAGAGCACGGGCGTCGGTACCGGCGGGCAGTTCGCCCGCAGCGGCACCGGCTCTGATCCTGGCCTCGTAGGCGGCGATGTGCGCGTTGCGCCGGGCCCGCAGGGACTCTTCCACCTCGGGGGTCGCGCAGTTGGTGGCGGCATGGAGGACGAGGCAGCCGTGCGGACGTCCGGGGGCCGTGTACAGGGAGGCGGCCTCACGGAGCATCCGGCGGAAGGCGTCGCGGGCCGTGGGCTCCTCGGCGAGGGCGCGGTCGCCGAAGGACCCGTAACGCTCGTCGTAGACGGCGACGACCTCCTCGAACAGCGACCGTTTGTCGCCGAACGCCGCGTACAGGCTGGGGGCGCCGATGCCCATGACCCGGGTGAGGTCGGAGACGGATGTGGCCTCGTACCCGCGCTCCCAGAAGGCCATGACGGCCTTCTCGAGCGCGGTGGCCCGGTCGAAGGAGCGGGGGCGGCCACGCGGCCGGGGAGGGGCCGGGGAGGGGGCCGGACGGCCGTTGTCCGGCCCCTCCCCGGCCGAAGGTCCGGGCACGGATCGCACTTCCTGCTCCCGCCTGTTCACCATGGGGTGGATTTTATAGCGAGCGCTAGAGAAATGTCAGCGGGCCGTAGTAGCTTCTTTTGCACGGCACCTCCGCGGCGGCCGCTTCTGCTAGATTGGTCTATACCACACGTGATGTCCCTCCGGTTCCCCTGCGAGCCCTCTTCAGATCGGCAGGCCCAGCGTGGAAGTTGTCATCGTTCCGGATGCCAAGGCGGGTGGCGAGCTGATCGCCGAGGCCATGGCGCAGCTGCTTCGGCGCAAGCCCGATGCCCTGCTCGGCGTGGCCACCGGGTCGACCCCGCTGCCCATCTACGAGGCGCTGGCGGCCAGGGTCCGCGCGGGCGCCGTGGACACCTCGCGTGCGAGGATCGCCCAGCTCGACGAGTACGTGGGGCTGCCGGCCGACCATCCGGAGTCGTACCGTTCGGTGCTCCGCCGTGAGGTGCTGGAGCCGCTCGGCATCGGCATGGGGGCGTTCATGGGGCCGGACGGCACCGCCGAGGACGTGCCGGCGGCGTGCGAGGCATACGACAGGGCGCTCGCCGCGGCGGGCGGGGTGGACCTCCAGCTGCTCGGCATCGGCACCGACGGGCACATCGGGTTCAACGAGCCCTGCTCCTCGCTCGCCTCGCGCACCCGGATCAAGACGCTGACCGAGCAGACCCGGGTCGACAACGCGCGGTTCTTCGGCGGCGACATGGACCAGGTGCCGCATCATGTGATCACCCAGGGCATCGGGACCATCCTGGAGGCACGGCATCTGGTGCTCCTCGCCACCGGCGAGGGCAAGGCCGATGCCGTCGCCGCGACGGTCGAGGGCCCGGTCGCCGCGGTCTGCCCGGCCTCGGCGCTCCAGCTCCACCCGCATGCGACGGTCGTCGTGGACGAGGCCGCGGCCTCCAAGCTGAAGCTCGCCGGCTACTTCCGCCACACCTACGCCAACAAGCCCGGCTGGCAGGGCATATAGGGATCCTTGCGCGGACGGGGTTGCCGGCCGCTCCCGGAAGAGCGGCCGGCGGCTTCGCCGCACCGGACCCGCTCACGCGCCCGCGATGACCTCCGCCGCCGCGCGCCCGCACACCCGCGCCGCCCCGTGCGTGGCGATGTGCAGGGCACCACGGGGAGCGGCCCGCGGGACGCCCATCTCGACCACGACAGTGTCCGGGCGTTCCCGCAGGAGCGTGCCGAGGGCCGCGGCCATCCAGGGGTGGCGGTGCTCGTCGCGGACCACCGCGACGATCCGCCGGGCCCCGGCCGCCTCCAGCGCCTCGCGCCCCGCGTCCTGACCGGCGAAGCTGCCCGTCCCGGTGCCGGGGAGCAGCCGGGACAGTTCCGCCGCCAGACCCCAAGGGGTCTCGTCGCCCACCGCGATGTTCGCGACGGGGGTGAACGCCACGACGTAGGGCGGCCGGGTGAGCGGGGTGAAGCCCTCCGCCCCGGTGACCGTCAGCGCGCGCCGGGCCGCCAGCAGACCGACATCGGTTCCGGCGGACGGCTGCGCGCCGGTACCTCGCGCGTTTGCCGACGCGGTCCACCGAGCCAGGTCCCGCACTCGCTGCGCCGCCGCGGCCAGCCGCTCCTCGGCCAGTTCACCCGACCGTACGGCCGTGACGAGGGCGTCCCTCAGGCGTCGTACCGTCTCGTCGTCCGCGAGGCCACCGCCCACGCAGATGGCGTCCGCCCCGGCCGCGATGGCGAGCACGCTGCCGCGCTCGATGCCGTACGTCCCGGCGATGGCCCGCATCTCCATGCCATCGGTGACGATCAGGCCGTCGTAGCCGAGTTCGCCGCGCAGCAGGTCGGTCAGGATGCGCCGGGAGAGTGTGGCCGGACGGTCGGGGTCCAGGGCCGGGACCAGGATGTGCGCGCTCATCACCGCTTTGGTGCCCGCCTCCACGGCCGCGCGGAACGGGACGAGTTCACGCTCCTGGAGCACCGAAGGGGCCGCGTCGATGCGTGGCAGGGCATGGTGGGAGTCGACCGCCGTGTCGCCGTGTCCGGGGAAGTGCTTGGTGCAGGCCGCGACGCCCGCCGACTGCAGGCCCCTGACGTAGGCGGCGGTGTGCCGGGCCACCAGGCCCGTGTCGGCCCCGAAGGAACGTACGCCGATGACCGGGTTCGCGGGGTTGGAGTTGACGTCGGCCGAGGGGGCCCAGTTGAGGTTCACTCCGCACTCCGCGAGCCGCCGTCCGAGTTCGTGGGCCACCTGGCGGGTCAGGTCCACATCGTCCACCGCCCCCAGGGCGTTGTTGCCCGGGAAGGAGGATCCGCACCTCACCTCCAGCCGGGTGACATCGCCGCCCTCCTCGTCGATCGCGACGAGGACATCGTCCCGCTCGGCACGCAACTGGGCGGTCAGGGCGGTGAGCTGCTCGGTCGAGTCGATGTTCCGGCCGAACAGGCCCACGGACGCCAGCCCCTCGCCGAGGTGGCGCAGCAGCCAGTCGGGGGCGGTGGTGCCGGTGAAGCCGGGCTGGAGGACCGTCAGCGCGTCGCGCGTCAGGGTGTCGGTACCGCTGGCGAAGGTCGTCATCAGGGGCGTCATCCCTTCACGGCGCCCGCGGTGAGACCCGCGGCCATCTTGCGCTGGACGAGGAGGAAGAGCACGACGATCGGTACAGCCATCATCGTGGCGCCGGCCATCATCGGGGCGTATTCGGTGCCGTGCTTGGTGGTGAAGTTGCCGAGCCAGACGGTCGCGGTCTGGTTCTCCTGGCTCATCAGCATCAGGGCGTAGAGGTATTCGTTCCACGCCTGGATGAATCCGTAGACCGAGGTGGCGACGAGCCCGGGGGCGAGCAGCGGGAAGACGACCCGCAGGAAGGCGCCGGTGCGCGAGCAGCCGTCCACCATCGCGGCCTCCTCCAGTTCGCGCGGGATGTTGACGATGAAGCCCCGCAGCGTCCACACCGTGAAGGGGAGGATGAAGGTCAGATAGGTGAGGATCAGGCCGGACAGCCTGTCGTACTGCCCCAGGTCGTTGAGGAGCAGGAAGACAGGAATGATCATGGCGACGAGGGGCACCATCTGGACCGCCAGGATGCCCACGATCACGGCCTTCCGGCCGCGGAAGGCGAAGCGGGAGATGGCGAGCGCCGCCAGTATGCCGACCACGATGCCGATCGCGACCACCGACAGCGACACGATCAGGCTGCGGCCCACCGGCCCCCAGAAGTCCGCGATGTCCAGCGCCCGGCGGAAGTTGTCCAGGGTGATGCCCGTGGGCAGCAGGCTCGGGTCCGGGTCGATGGCGTCCTTCGCGGGTTTGAAGGCCGTGTCGGCCATCCAGTAGGCGGGGAAGCCCGCGGTGACGAAGACGAGCAGGCCGAGAAGGTTCCAGCCGAGCCGGGACCTCCCCCGGCGGCGGGCCGCGGTGCGGCCGGAAAGGGCCGTCGCGCTCATTCCACCTCTCCGATCTTCAGCATCTGACGCATGTAGACGGCGACGACGCCGAACAGCAGCAACACGGTGATCAGTGCGATCGCGGAACCCTGTCCGTAGTCGTTGACCACGAAGGCCTTGTCGTACGAGTACGTGGTGAGCAGCTGGAACTCGGCCTCGGGGTGACCGCCGCGCATCACGAAGACCTGCGGGAAGACACCCATGTCCCAGATGACGGAGAGGGTCGTGAGCATCACGATGACCGGCTTGAGGATCGGCAGCGTCACAAAGCGGAAGACGCCCCAGGGCCCCGCTCCGTCGAGCCGGGCCGCCTCCTGAAGCTCCTTGGGCACCTGGGTGAGACCCGCGCCGAGTGTGATGACCACGAACGGTACGGCGCCCCAGACCACCAGGAGCATGATCACGGCCAGGCCCTGCGGCCCGCTCGCGAACCAGTTGTGGCCGATCAGATCGACCCCGGGCAGCTTGCTGAGCAGCGCGTTCAAGACGCCGTAGTCCGAGTCGAAGAGCCACTTGAAGACCGTGGTCGCGACGATGACCGGCATGCCCCAGCTGGCCACCAGCACGATGTTGACCAGTGTCCTCACCCAGGCGGAGACCCGTTGGAGCAGCAGTGCGACCAGCATGCCGATGACCATGGTGAAGATCACCGAGCCGGCTGCGAAGACGATCGTGCGCAGCACGACCGCCCAGAACTCCCCGTCCCCGAGCACCTCGGTGAAGTTGGCGAAGCCGGCCGGCTCCGCGGGCTGGAAGCCCCACAGCTGCGACTGGCCGAACTTCTGGAAGGAGAGCGTGACCAGTCGGACCAGCGGATAGCCCATCACCAGGGCGAGGATCAGCAGACAAGGGGCGAGCAGCGCCCAGGGGACGGCGCCCGCGCCCGGCGTCCGCGCTCTGCCCCGTCGGCCGGCGAGCGCCGGGGGCGGGGCGGCCCGCGGCGGCGGCACCTTGGCGGGGGTGGTGGTGTCTGCGGCACTCATCGCGCGCTCCTTGGGTCCCTCAGGTCGTACGAGGGCGAGACCCCGCACGGTCGTAGGTCGTACGCAGGCGAAACCCCGTACGCCCGCACGCGGAGGAGCCGTCGCCCGGCCGTACGGAAGCGGGGCCCGTCACCCGCAGGTGGACGGGAGACAGGCCCCGCATTCGGCTCACTTCGTGTTGATGACCTTGTCGATGGCGGCGTCCGCGTCCTTCGCGGCGGCCTCGACCGACTTCTTGCCGGTGCCGATGTCCTGCAGCATGGTCTGCAGAACCTGCGCCTTCTCCACCTGGCCCCAGCCCGGTGCCATCGGGACGAACCAGCTGGACTCGGCGGCGGTGGCCGGTACCGCCGTCGCCGGGTCGCTCTTCAGCGTGGCGAGGTCGGTCTTGTTGTTGGGCAGGTTGCCCTTGGCGATCAGGCCCTTCTGGCCCTCGGAGCCCGTGAACGCGTTGATCCACTCGGCGGCCAGCGACTGCGCCTTGGACTTCACCGGGACCGCGAGGTCCGAGCCGCCCAGGAACACCGGGATGTTCTTGCCCGAGGGGCCGGGCATCACGAAGTTCTCCAGGTTGTCCTTCAGCTTGCCGGTCTTGTCGTTCTTGGGGTCTGCGGCGGTCGCGCCCTCCCAGGCGGCGCCGAAGATCATGGCGGACTTGCCCTGGCCGTAGACGATGTACCGGTCCGACTCGTCCTTGGTCTTGTCGCCGTGCATGTACTTGTCGACGATCTCCTTGAACGCGTTCAGCCCCTTGAGGGACTCCGGCGAGGAGAGGTCGGCCTTCCACTGGCCGCCCTCCTGCTTGGCGATCGAGCCGCCCGCGTCGTAGACGAAGGACATGGCCGCGTACCAGTCGCGGGTGGGCTGGTACCAGGCGTTGAACGTCGAGCCCTCCTTCTTCTGGATCTTGTCCAGGTCGGCGGTCAGCTCGTCGTACGTCTTCGGCGTCGACTTGATACCGGCCGACGCGGCCACGTCCTTGCGCCAGTTGGCGACTCGGCCGCCGGCGTAGTAGGGGACGCCGTAGGTCTTGCCGTCGTACGTCACCGAGGACTTGAGGCCGTCGAGCCACTGCCCGGAGTTGTCGAACTTGGCCGGGTCGACGGGGGCGAAGGCGCCCTTGACCATGTAGCCGAGCATCTCGGTGTTGCCCATCTCGACCACGTCCGGCGCCTTGTCGGTGGCAAGGACCGCGTCCAGCTTGGTGTTCTTGTCCGGCCAGCCGTAGTACTCGTGCTTGATCTTGAGTCCGGGGTGCTTCTTCGCCACCGCGTCGTCGGCGGCCTTCACCAGGGCGGGCCAGTTGTTCTGGGCGTCGACCGTCAGCCAGACGGTGAGTTCCTTGGCGTCCGCCCCCTTGTCCGACCCGGCCTTGCCGCTGCCCCCGCACGCCGCGATGGAGACCATCATGCCCGCGACACCGATCGCCGCTATCAGCTTGCGCTTCACGCCACCCTCCTCAGGGATGCCACCAACCCCCCTTGTCCCCGCGGCGACTGACGCGCGTACCGCTCGTGGGGCCGGGACCTGGACCAATGGTGTAGACCAGTGCGGGCAGCTTGGCCCAGACCAATAGGCCTGTCAAGGGAGTTCACCACGCTCAGGGCGTCCGTTATGGGACCTACATATGCAAGGACCTTTAAGTAGGAACCCAGCGAAATCGGGTGGACCACTTCCGCCCCACCCGACTGGACCACTTCGGCCCGGTGGACTAGACCAGCGGGAGCGGGCGCGGGTATACAGAGGGGATTCCCGGCCGCGGGGCCGGGGATCGCGGAGCATGTGGGCCCTCCACGTGAAGCCGTGCCACGATGTGAGCCGTGACCGGTGCCGTGCCGGTCGCTTCGGCATCAGGAGCCGGAAAGGCGGGGCATGAGCAGCGACGTCAGCAGTGCGGAGAACGAGGGCGGGCCGACCGTCCGCACCGCGCGTGTGCCGAAGTACTACCGTCTGAAGAAGCATCTTCTGGAGATGACGGAGACGCTGCCGCCCGGTACACCGGTACCGCCCGAGCGCACGCTGGCCGCGGAGTTCGACACCTCGCGCACGACCGTCCGCCAGGCCCTTCAGGAGCTGGTCGTGGAGGGGCGCCTGGAGCGCATTCAGGGCAAGGGCACGTTCGTCGCCAAGCCGAAGGTGTCGCAGGCGCTGCAACTCACCTCGTACACGGAGGACATGCGGGCCCAGGGCCTGGAGCCGACCTCGCAGCTGCTGGACATCGGCTACATCACCGCCGACGACACCCTCGCCGGGCTGCTCGACATCTCGGCCGGCGGCCGGGTGCTGCGCATCGAGCGGCTGCGGCTGGCGAGCGGCGAGCCGATGGCGATAGAGACGACGCATCTCTCCGCCAAGCGCTTCCCGGCACTGCGCCGGAGTCTGGTCAAGTACACGTCCCTGTACACCGCGCTCGCGGAGGTCTACGACGTCCATCTCGCGGAGGCCGAGGAGACCATCGAGACCTCGCTCGCCACGCCGCGCGAGGCGGGGCTGCTCGGCACGGACGTGGGCCTGCCGATGCTGATGCTGTCCCGGCACTCGCTGGACCGGGAGGGCAAGCCGGTGGAGTGGGTGCGGTCGGTGTACCGCGGCGACCGGTACAAGTTCGTGGCACGGCTCAAGCGCCCACAGGAATGACCCGTTCCGTCCCGGAGCGGACCACCCGCGAACGGGGCAGGGTTCCCACCGCTCTCACGGATCGTCATCGATCTGCGGACGAGGACTTCCGTTTTCGTGACGGCGTCACCTAGATTGCCTGCGCGTTACATCGGTGATCACTGAGGGGACGGAGCCGCCAGATGCCACATCAGCCGGATATGTCCAGATCGGCGGTGGTGACGCCCGCGCGCGTCGTCATCGCCCTCTGCCTCGTAGCACCCTTCGTCGCACTGCTGTGGGTCGGCTCCTACGCCAAGGCCGGCCCCGCGCTCATCGGCATCCCGTTCTTCTACTGGTACCAGCTGCTGTGGGTGCCGGTCTCCACGGCGCTGACGGTGACCGCCTACGTGCTGTGGCAGCGCGACCAGCGCTCCCGCGGCAACCGGAAGGGAGGTGCGGCGGAATGAAGGACGGCGTCAACGGCGTCGCGCTCGGCGTCTTCATCTTCTTCTTCCTGGCCGTCTCCGTCATGGGCTTCCTGGCGGCCCGCTGGCGCAAGGCCACGAACGAGCACAGCCTCGACGAATGGGGGCTGGGCGGACGGTCCTTCGGCACTTGGGTCACCTGGTTCCTGCTCGGCGGCGACCTGTACACGGCCTACACCTTCGTGGCCGTCCCGGCGGCGATCTACGCGGCGGGCGCGGCGGGGTTCTTCGCGGTGCCGTACACCGTCCTGGTCTACCCGATCATCTTCACGTTCCTGCCCCGCCTGTGGTCGGTGTCGCACCGGCACGGATACGTGACCACCTCGGACTTCGTGCGCGGCCGTTTCGGCTCCCGGGGCCTGTCGCTGGCCGTGGCGCTCACCGGAATCCTGGCGACGATGCCGTACATCGCGCTCCAGCTCGTCGGCATCCAGTCGGTGCTGGACGTGATGGGCGTGGGCGGCGGCACCAGCACCAACTGGTTCGTGAAGGACCTGCCGCTGCTGATCGCGTTCGGCGTGCTTGCCGCGTACACCTACTCTTCCGGTCTGCGCGCGCCCGCGCTGATCGCGTTCGTGAAGGACGCGCTGATCTACATCGTCATAGCGGTGGCGATCATCTACATCCCGATCAAGCTCGGCGGGTTCGACGACATCTTCTCCAAGGCGGGCCACGCGCTCAGCCAGGTCAACCCGGCCACCGGGAAACCGCGCGGGGCCCTCGTCCCCGCGGAGGCGAACCAGTGGACCTACGCCACGCTCGCGCTGGGGTCGGCGCTCGCGCTGTTCATGTACCCGCACTCGATCACGGCGACGCTGTCCTCCCGCAAACGTGAGGTGATCCGCCGCAACACCACCATCCTGCCGCTGTACTCGCTGATGCTGGGCCTGCTGGCGCTGCTCGGCATCATGGCGATCGCCGCCGGTGTGAAGGTGCAGAACGGGCAGCTGGCCATCCCGCAGCTGTTCGAGGACATGTTCCCCGACTGGTTCACGGGCGTGGCCTTCGCGGCGATCGGCATCGGCGCGCTGGTTCCGGCGGCCATCATGTCCATCGCCGCCGCGAACCTGTTCACGCGCAACATCTACAAGGACTTCATCAATCCGGACGCCACGGCCGCGGAGGAGACCAAGGTCTCAAAGCTCGTGTCCCTGCTGGTGAAGGTGGGCGCCCTGGTCTTCGTCCTCACCATGGACAAGACGGTGGCCATCAACTTCCAGCTGCTCGGCGGGATATGGATCCTCCAGACCTTCCCCGCGCTGGTCGGCGGGCTGTTCACCCGGTGGTTCCACCGCTGGGCGCTGCTCGCGGGCTGGGCGGTCGGCATGGTGTACGGCACGTACGCCGCGTACGGCGTCGCCTCCGCGACCCAGAGCCACTTCGGCGGCTCGGCCAAGGAGATCCCGGGGATCGGCGAGGTCGGGTACATCGGGCTGACGGCGTTCGTGATGAACCTCGTGGTCTCGGTGGTGCTGACGTTCGTCTTCAAGGCGGTGAAGGCGCCGGAGGGTCTGGACGAGACCAGGCCGGAGGACTACACCGCGGATGCGGGTGATCCGGAGGTTCAGGTGGAGTTGCCTCCGGCGACCGCGGGGACGGCGCCGCTGTAGGCGCTCGGCGCGGGGGTCGGGCGTTGTCGCCTGCGGGTGCGTCGTGGGGATTGCGCAGTTCCCCGCGCCCCCCTCGGGCGTCCCCACGGTGCGTTCGTACCTGCCGGTGCGTCGTGGGATTTGCGCAGTTCCCCGCGCCCCCATCAGGCGTCCCCACGGTGCATTCGTACCCGCCGGTGCGTCGTGGGATTTGCGCAGTTCCCCGCGCCCCCATCAGGCGTCCCCACGGTGCGTTCGTACCCGCCGGTGCGTCGTGGGGATTGTGCAGTTCCTCGCGTCCCTGTCAGGGGTGCTCACGGTGCGGTCGTGCCTGTGGGGCCGTGCTGTTGTCGGGCGGGGCGTTGGGAGAATCGGCGGTCCGTTGCCGTGTGGGTCGGGGACACTCGGGGGCATGGATATCGTCATCCGGCAGGTGGAAGCCGGCGAGTACGAGGCCCTTGGGGAGATCACCGCTCAGGCCTACCTCCGGGACGGGCTGCTCGACTTCGGGGAGGATGACTTCTACCTCGGCGAGCTGAGGGACGTGGCCAAGCGGGCGGCCTCGGCCGAGGTGCTGGTCGCCGTGGAGCACGCGCGGCTGCTCGGCGGGGTGACCTTCGTGCCGGGCGTCGGGCCCATGGCCGACATCGCCGGACCCGGGGAAGCCGAGATACGGATGCTCGCCGTCGCCCACACGGGCCGCGGGCATGGCGTCGGCGAGGCGCTCGTGCGCGCCTGCCTCGACCGTGCCCGCAGCGTGCCCGGCTGCGGGCGGGTCGTACTGTCCACCCAGCGGTCCATGCACGCCGCCCACCGCATCTATGAACGTCTCGGTTTCACCCGCACTCCCGAGCGCGGCTGGAGCCCCGTCCCGCACCTCACGGACCTCGTACTGCTCACCTATGAGTTGACGCTCTGACACGCTCCGAAGCCGACACGGCACAACATCTGGGGGTGCCACCGCTACCCGGCACAAGATGTATGCTCATGCTCGCTGTCGCCACAGGGGAATCCGGTGCGAATCCGGAACTGTCCCGCAACGGTGTACTCGTGCGTGCCCTCATCCAGGACGCCCACGAGAGTCAGTCCGAGGACCTGTAGACAGCGCGCCCCGGCCGTCCGGCCTCGGGCGCGTGACGTCCGGGCCTCGTGGAGTGGGCTGGTGGACGCGACGCCGCGTGCGCTCGCGAGCTGCCCCCTGCCCTCCGCCAGGCCCCCGTGCCGAGCGAGGGAGAGCCCCACGTGACCATCGCGCCAGCCGATCCGGCTTCAGCGACCCAGGTCGAGACCGACGGGATGGACGGTCCCGGTGCCGCGCTGCTGCGCATCCTGACCGAGCTGACCGCCGACCTCCCCGACGCGGACCCCGGACGGGTCGCCGCAGCCGCCCTGCGCGGCCGTTCCGCGCACGCGGACGAGGCGGAACTGCGCGAGCTGGCCACCGAGGCGGCCGCCGGCCTCATCTCCGAGGACCCCGCCTACTCGAAGCTGGCGGCGCGGCTGCTGACGATCGGTATCCGCGCAGAGGCCGCCTCGCAGGGGGTCACGTCCTTCACCGCCTCCATCACGGTCGGGCACCGCGAGGGGCTCATCGCCGACCGCACCGCCGAGTTCGTACGGCTGCACGGCGCGCGGCTCGACGCGATGATCGACCCGGCCGCCGACGACCGCTTCGGCTACTTCGGCCTGCGCACCCTGCACAGCCGCTATCTGCTCCGGCACCCGATCACCCGCAAGGTCATCGAGACGCCCCAGCACTTCATGCTGCGGGTGGCCGCCGGGCTCGCCGAGGACGACACCGCGCGGGCTGCCGACGAGGTGGCGGCCCTCTACGGGCTCATGAGCCGCCTCGATTACCTGCCCTCCTCCCCCACCCTCTTCAACTCCGGTACGCGGCACCCGCAGATGTCGTCCTGCTACCTCCTCGACTCGCCCAAGGACGAGCTGGACTCCATCTACGACCGCTACCACCAGGTCGCCCGCCTCTCCAAGCACGCCGGCGGCATCGGGCTCTCGTACTCGCGCATCCGCTCGCGCGGCTCCCTCATCCGCGGCACCAACGGGCACTCCAACGGCATCGTGCCGTTCCTGAAGACCCTGGACGCCTCCGTCGCCGCCGTGAACCAGGGTGGCCGCCGCAAGGGCGCCGCCGCCGTCTACCTGGAGACCTGGCACTCCGACATCGAGGAGTTCCTGGAGCTGCGCGACAACACGGGTGAGGACGCCCGCCGTACGCACAACCTCAACCTCGCGCACTGGATCCCGGACGAGTTCATGCGCCGGGTCGACAGCGACGGGCAGTGGTCGCTGTTCTCGCCGTCCGACGTGCCCGAACTGGTCGACCTGTGGGGCGAGGAGTTCGACGCCGCGTACCGCAGGGCGGAGGCGGCGGGCCTGGCGAAGAAGACGATGCCCGCCCGGGACCTGTACGGCCGCATGATGCGCACGCTCGCACAGACCGGCAACGGCTGGATGACGTTCAAGGACGCCGCCAACCGCACCGCCAACCAGACGGCCGAGCCGGGCCGCGTCGTCCACTCCTCGAACCTTTGTACCGAGATCCTGGAGGTCACGGACGACGGGGAGACGGCGGTCTGCAATCTGGGGTCCGTCAACCTCGGCGCGTTCGTCGACACGGCACGCGGCGGCCTGGACTGGGAGCGGCTGGACGACACCGTCCGCACCGCCGTCACCTTCCTCGACCGGGTCGTCGACATCAACTTCTACCCGACCGAGCAGGCGGGCCGCTCCAACGCCAAGTGGCGTCCCGTGGGCCTGGGCGCCATGGGTCTGCAGGACGTCTTCTTCAAGCTGCGCCTGCCGTTCGACTCCCCCGAGGCGAAGGCCCTGTCCAGCCGGATCGCCGAACGCATCATGCTCGCCGCGTACGAGGCGTCCACCGACCTCGCCGAGCGCAACGGCCCGCTGCCGGCCTGGGAGAAGACCCGCAC
Organism: Streptomyces sp. NPDC047022; assembly: GCF_040644155.1. Classification (NCBI taxonomy): domain Bacteria; kingdom Bacillati; phylum Actinomycetota; class Actinomycetes; order Kitasatosporales; family Streptomycetaceae; genus Streptomyces; species Streptomyces sp. NPDC047022. The sequence continues at coordinate 244,096 of NZ_JBEYVV010000003.1, forward strand.
CGCCCGGGGCGTGCTGCACCCCGACCACTACGGCGTCGAACTGGCCTGGCCGGAGCGCTGGGCCGCCCTGCGTGAGCGGGTCGCCTCGGTCGGCATGCGCAACTCGCTGCTGCTGGCCATTGCCCCGACCGCCACCATCGCCTCCATCGCGGGCGTGTACGAATGCATCGAGCCGCAGGTCTCCAACCTGTTCAAGCGCGAGACGCTGTCCGGTGAGTTCCTCCAGGTCAACTCCTACCTGGTGCGGGAGCTGAAGGAGCTGGGCGTGTGGGACGCCCGCACCCGCGAGGCGCTGCGCGACGCGAACGGCTCGGTGCAGGAGTTCCGCTGGATCCCCGAGGACGTGCGGCGGCTGTACCGCACGGCGTGGGAGATCCCGCAGCGCGGTCTGATCGACATGGCCGCGGCCCGGACGCCGTTCCTGGACCAGTCCCAGTCCCTGAACCTCTTCCTGGAGACGCCGACCATCGGCAAGCTCTCCTCGATGTACGCGTACGCCTGGAAGCAGGGCCTGAAGACGACGTACTACCTGCGCTCACGCCCGGCGACCCGCATCGCCCGCGCGGCCCGGGCGCAGGCCCCCGCCACCGTCCCCGTGCAGCAGATCGCCGACCCCGACGCGGTCGCCTGCTCTCTTGAGAACCCCGAGTCCTGCGAGGCCTGCCAGTAATGACCAGCACCACCCGTAACACCAACCTCCTGGACCCGGGCTTCGAGCTGACCCTCCGCCCGATGCGCTACCCCGACTTCTACGAGCGCTACCGGGACGCGATCAAGAACACCTGGACCGTGGAGGAGGTCGACCTCCACTCGGACGTGGCCGACCTCGCCAAGCTGACGCCGGCCGAGCAGCATCTGATCGGCCGTCTGGTGGCCTTCTTCGCGACGGGTGACTCGATCGTCGCGAACAACCTGGTACTGACGCTGTACAAGCACATCAACTCCCCGGAGGCGCGCCTGTACCTGTCGCGCCAGCTGTTCGAGGAGGCCGTGCACGTCCAGTTCTATCTGACGCTTCTGGACACCTACCTCCCCGACCCGGAGGACCGGGCCGCCGCGTTCGCTGCCGTGGAGAACATCCCCTCCATCCGCGAGAAGGCCGGGTTCTGCTTCAAGTGGATGGACGCGGTGGAGAAGCTGGAGCGGCTGGAGTCCAAGGCCGACCGGCGCCGCTTCCTGCTGAACCTGATCTGCTTCGCCGCGTGCATCGAGGGCCTGTTCTTCTACGGTGCCTTCGCGTACGTCTACTGGTTCCGCAGCCGGGGCCTGCTGCACGGTCTGGCCACCGGCACCAACTGGGTGTTCCGCGACGAGACGATGCACATGTCGTTCGCGTTCGACGTGGTGGACACCGTCCGCAAGGAGGAGCCGGAGCTCTTCGACGACGAACTGCAGCAGCAGGTCACCGACATGCTGAAGGAGGCCGTGCAGGCGGAGCTGCAGTTCGCGCGAGACCTGTGCGGTGACGGTCTGCCGGGCATGAACACCGAGTCGATGCGGCAGTACCTGGAGTGCGTCGCCGACCAGCGCCTCACACGGCTCGGCTTCGCCCCGGTGTACGGCTCGGAGAACCCCTTCTCCTTCATGGAACTGCAGGGGGTTCAGGAGCTCACCAACTTCTTCGAGCGGCGTCCGTCCGCGTACCAGGTGGCGGTGGAGGGCACCGTCGACCTGGACGAGGACTTCTGAGGCCGGGCCGGGACCGGACTGAAGCCGGACGGCGCACGCTCAGGGGCTCGCAAGCCGCCCGATCGTGCGCCGTCCGTGCGTTGCTCAGCGGGGCAGGGCCCTCAGCAGCAGCTTGCGCGGGCGCAGGGTGATGCCGATGCGGGGCCGGTCGTCCGACCCGGGTGCCTGCTCGAAGCGGTAGGCGGACGCCACCGCCGCCGTGATCAGCGTGAGCTCGGCGATCGAGAAGTGGTCACCCGGGCATTTCCGGTTGCCCACGCCGAACGGGGTCATCGCGTACTTGGGGACGCGTTTGGCGCGCTCGGGGAGCCAGCGGTCGGGGTCGAACTCCTCGGGCCGCTCGTACGACCGGGGGTCGTGCTGGATGGCGTACGGGCTGTACACGACGTCGGCTCCGGCGGGAATGCGGTATCCGCCGAGCCGGGTGTCGGCCACGGCCCGCCGCGTCAGTATCCATACGGCGGGGCGTACGCGCATTGTCTCGTAAATGACATTCGCGGTGTGCGGCAGCTTTCGGACATCGCCGAATGAGACCGGCCGCTCACCCACGACCGTTTTCACCTCCTCGCGGATCTTGTCCGCCTGATCCGGGTGGTCCGTCAGAACCTGGAGGAGCGACATGACCACGGAACCGACGGTTTCGCTTCCGGCCGTCACTATGGCGACGACCTGATCATGAATCTCCTGCTCTCCAATCGGTCGGCCATTCTCGTCCTTCGCGTCAAGCAAAGCCGTCAGCAAATCGTCCGGCTTTTGACTTGATGCGCGGCGGGCGGCGACGATCTCGTCGACCAGGAGATGCAAATCGGCCAAGGCGTGGTTGAATTCACGGTTGGCCGGGAGCGGCAGGCGATACAGCGGTCCGAGGGGCATCACCATGCGCTGGTACATGCCGCTGAAGAGCGTGGCGAGCGCGGCGCATATCCGCTCGGACCGCTCGTCCATGTAGCTGCCGCGCATCAGGCAGCGCGCGGCGACCCGGACGGCCACCCGGAACGACTCCTCCATGACGTCGATGGCCCGTCCGGACGACCAGCGCTCCACGAGGGCGTGCGCCTCCTCGGCCATGACGGGACCGTAGGCCGGGATGGCCTCCAGCCGGAAGGCGGGCTGGATCGACCGCCGCTGACGCTGGTGGACGGGCCCGTTGGAGGTGGCCACCCCCTGCTTGCCCAGCAGATCCTCAAGGGACTCCCACAGCGGGCCGCCGACCTCGAAGTCGGTGCTGAGGGCGAGGGCCCCGGTGAGCTCCGGGGTCGTGATGGCGTACACCGTCTTCGGCCCGAGCTTCAGCCGTACGACCTCGCCGTCGTCCCGGAGCCGGGACAGGAACCCCAGCGGGTCGCGGGCCAGCTTCCAGCCGTGGCCGAGGACCGGCCACATGCCCGCGGCGAGGGGCGGGACGCGGAGCCCGTCCGGAGCCCCGGGTGACGGGGATGCCCCGCTCTCGGACGGAGCCGAGAGTCCGGGGGAGGATTTCAGGGTCATTGCTCACCTGCCGCCTCGTTGTCGACGTACGGGGGTGTCGAGCGGTCGTCCCAGTTGTCGACCATGTACCGGCCGGACTCGTGGTGGAACCAGTAGACGGTGCTGAACCAGTTCCGCATATTCCCGACGATCGCTTCCACGGCGACACTCAATTCCCGGCCGCGCACGGTACCGTCCGCGAGGGTTCCGGCGAATCGCAGCGCCTCTTCTTCGGCGACGAGGAAATCCGACACGCATTCCTCGACCCGCCGCCGTACTTCTTTTATGGCTTCTTCGAGCGTCAACCCCTCATGATGGATGAGACTGATTCCGAGATTGTGCACCTCATCTCCCGCGATTTCCTTGGGAAGTGAGCACAGATCGTTGTACCAGGCTGCGAATTCCTGGCTCAGCAGAGCCGCCCGCCGGTACCCGGGGTGTTTCCGTACGACGTCCGGCAATTCCACCCGTGCGCTCGGCTCCAGCAGATCGGTCCAGATCCAGTGCGCGAAGGTGAGCCGCCGGAGCTCGAGATACTCCTCGACCGTAGGGACGGTTTCGGAGGTCCGGTTCTCGAACTCCCTGTCGTACGCCTCGATCACCGCGTGGAAGTGCCGCGCGAAGCGCGCGTTCCACCTCTGACCCTGGAACGAGTACAGGCGCGCCACACTGTCCGCGAAGCCCCCCACCAGCGGGTCACGGTGGTACAGATGACCCGCGGGGGCGTCCAGGGCCTCGTGCAGCTGGAGCCGCAGCCGCCGCCAGGCGGCGGGTCGCCGGTGGACGATGTCGCGGTCGTGCCGGTCGTCCCAGACGAAGAACCACGCGCTGTAGTCCGCTATCGCCTGGAGGACGTCGTCGGGGGCACCTACGTAGTAGCCCGCCATGAGGTCGGTGTAGCACAGTCCGTCGGCATATTCTTCGACCTTGTCCGCCGGCATGAGCCGTTTTTCCAGCAGCCAGCAACGTGTCTTCTCCTGCAGACGGGGCCAATACGGGTGCAGCCGCCTTGGAAACGCGGTCTCGATCACCGGTAGGCGCAGCGCCGGTGGAACCGCGACCGCGGTCGCGGTCGATGAAGTGCTGTGTGGGAAAGCTGGCACGAACAAACCCCTCTCAGCCGCCGGTTGACACACGCCCCTCCCGCCGTGCCGGGCGCGCGCCGTTGCGTATCCCCGCGCTTTCTATTCAGCACCACAACTGACCGGTCTGGGAACGGATTTGCTCCACTCACTACCCCACGATGCCGAGAATCTCCCTTACCTGACTGAATATGGGTCAGTTCGTGTGTACAAGGGTGCGAATGTGCGACGTACACATGAGCGACGCCCGGCCGGGGGCATGCCCGGCCAGGCGTCATGTCAGGAGCAGGTGCTCTCAGTCGTTGGCGACCACGGGGTAGCGGGGCTCGTTCTCGGCCATCTGCCGCAGGGCGTCCTTGCGCTCGCGCTTGGAGAGCCGGTCGATGTAGAGGTATCCGTACAGATGGTCCGTCTCGTGCTGCAAACACCGAGCGAAGTACCCGGTGCCGCGCACCTTGACCGGATTGCCCTTCTCGTCCTGCCCGGTCACCTCGGCGTAGTCGGGGCGTGCGAGCGGCGCGTAGGCGGTCGGCACGGACAGACAGCCCTCATTGCTGTCGTCCAGGCGGCGCTTGTCGGCGGGCAGCTCGACCACCTTGGGGTTGCACACCACGCCGACGTGCCGCACGCCCTCGTCGTCCTGGCAGTCGTAGACGAAGACCTTCAGGTCGACACCGATCTGGTTGGCGGCCAGGCCCACGCCCTCGGCGGTGCGCTGGCTGGCGAACATGTCCGCGACCAGCTGCTCGAGCTCGTCGCCGAACTCGGTGACGTCCTTGCACTCCTTGTGCAGCACCGGGTTCCCGACCACCGTGATCGGCCGCGAGGTGCCGCGCTCGCGCCAGGCGGTCTCGCGCTCCTGGGGCTCCTCGGTGTCGATGACGAAGCCTTCGTCGTCCACGGGGAGCACGCCCCCGTGCTGCTGATCGGTGTCCTGCTGCGCCATGACCGACGTACGCCTTCCTCAAAACAAAGGGGTGAACCAAACAAAGGGTGAACTTGCTGATACAGGGTAAAGGGAGGCCGTGCCCCGAGGGGGCGCGGGCAGTTTCGAGGGGCGGCTTCGCCGCGTGGGCGCGACCTGCCCCGGCGCGACCCCGGTCGGCAATGGTCCTCAGCAGACCTCTTCCAGATCCCGCCAGTCCCGCGAGTCGGGGCTGTCCGCGACCCAGCCGTCCAGCAAGCCTTTCACCAGCGAGGCGGGCGCGGCCACCCCGCACTCGCGCTCGGGCACCCACAACTGCCCGTCCGTGCGATGGCCCAGCGGTCCCGGGTGTCCCGGCTCGCTGTGGTCGTGCGGGTCGAGGTGCTCGCCGTCGCCCTCGTCGGACGGCATCCGGGACTCGGAACATGTACGGCACAGCAGCCGCACGGACGACGACCAGTCCTCGGCCGCGAAGCCGGCGTCGGCTGCCAGCTGCTCCAGGGCGTCCCGGTCGTCCTCGGTCGCGGCCTCCAGCAGCACCACCCAGGTGGGCACCGGCGAGGGCGCCCACAGCTCGATCTCGTCGAAGACGGGATACGCGTGACCGGCGGCCGTGGTGCGCTCGCCGTGCGGTACTCCGTCGTGCAGGACGACCTCGCCCCAGCGGCGCCCGGAGGACGGCAGCGGGATGGAGAGCACCTCTATCCGGGCGGGGTCCAGCCTGCGCCCCCAGACGACCTCGGCCTCGCCCTCCGGAGACAGCCGCACGGCCGCGCTGCCCAGTTCCATCCCGGCGGGCTCTCCGACGGCGGCGCCCGTCCCGGACTTCGGCCAGGAGGGGCCACCGGGCACCCTCAGCCCGTACGCCTGCCAGGCCCGGCGGGCCAGCGGCCAGTCCTGCAGAGCGGTGGCGGCGATGCCGACGTTCCACCAGTCGGGCGCCCCGGTCTCCCGGTCCAGCAGGGCCACGGCGCGCAGTCCGGCGGCGCGGGCCTGCTCCCAGTCGTGGCGGAACTTGTGCAGCAGTGCGAGGTTGAACCAGGACTCCGACAGCCAGGGTTCCAGATCCGCGGCGCGGGTCAGCAGGGCTCCCGCGTCCTCGTACCGGCCGTCGCCGATAAGCGTGAACGCGCGGTCGGTGGCCTGCCGCCAGGAGGCGGAGGGCCGGTGCCGTCCCTTGCCGAAGATCCTCACGATTCCCGCCTGCCAGTCCCTTGCGATTCCCGCCTGCCGGCTTCTTGACGTCCGCGGGGGCCACGGGCCGAGCTGTGCCCCCGAACACCCTCTTCTCGCATCCAACCACGTACCGCCGGACGGGCGCTCATTACCCATGGGTTACCCCGCCGTCGGCAAGGTCAGACCGTCTCTCTGCAACACCCTGGCGAGTGACTCCACCACCTCCGGCTGGTAGTCACGGCCGCAGGCCAGCCGCAGCCGCTCCAGCGCGCTGAGCGGTCCTCCTGGTCCCGTTCCTTCCCGCGCCATCTCCTCGTACGCGTTCACCGCCCGGACGATTCTGGCGCTGACCGGCTGTTCCCGGTAGGGGTCCGCCTGACGTTCCACGACGACCGCGACCTCGGCGTCCACCCCGGTCTGGCGTACGACGGCGCCGCCGAGGAGCGCGATGCGCCGCTGCTCCTCGGCGGGCAGCGCGGCGGTGGCGCCGGCCGGTACGGGGTCGACCAGGCTGAGCTGCCCGATGTCGTGCATGAGGGCCGCGTACTCCAGGACCGTCAGCTCGGGTTCGGACAGGCCCAGCTCCCGGCCCACGGCCCGGCTGAGCGCCGCAACCCGGCGGGCGTGCCCGGCGGGCGTGTACCCGGCGATCTCGGTGGCGCGTGCCAGGGAGGCGATGGTCTGCCGGTAGGTGGTGCGCACGGCCGCATGGCGCCGGTAGGAAAGCTGGGTGAGCAGCAGCGGCAGACAGAAGACGGGCAGCGCCCACAGCCCCACGACACCGACCGCGAGCGACATCACGGCGCCGGTCGCGCACACGGCCGAGCCGATGCCGAGCCGGGCCCGCAGTTCGTCGCGCAGCAGCGGCCCGAACGGCCAGCGCGTCCTGGAGTGCTCCAGAGCGGAGGCGAGCACGGCATCACACAGGGTGGTGAGGACGAGGAGTGCGACCACGAGCAGCGCGTACGCCGGTCCGCTCCAGCCGTGCGCCCTGCCGTGGCTGTAGAGGGGCTGGAAGCAGAGGGCGGCGAAGCCGACGGTGAGCAGGCGCCGGGTGAGGTGGTCGGCGGTGGATCCGCGGCCCTGGGCGACATGCGGTACGCAGCCGGCGAGGGTGGCCGCGAGGATCACGGCGACCACCTGCGGCATCCCGTGGTGGGTGGGGTGCCCGGCGTTCTGTCCGAGCAGGGCGTACGACAGTGCCCCCGCCGCCCCGAGAGGAGCGGGCTCCCGCTCCCCGCTGCCGCTCCATCGGGACAGCTCCCCGACCGCGACGAGCGCGCCGAAGGCGAGGGCCACGGCGGGTTCGTCCAAGCCGTGCCAGAGGGTGAGGCCGAGGCAGCCGGCTGCCAGGAACACGGCGGCCGCGTGGGCGAGCAGGGGGGTGGCCGCCGCATGGGCGAGCACAGGGGTGGGGCGGCCCGGGATCATGCGCCTCCCCCGCCGCGGCGGGGCCCCGCCGGTTCGCCGGGTCTGGGCGCGGCCCGCGGCGGTACGTTTCCGCGCGCCTCGTCGGCGGTCACCACCGGATGCCAGCCGTGGCGGGCGAGCGCGCGGGCCAGCGCATGGACCATCGCGGGGTCGAACTGCGCTCCGGCGCACCGTTCCAGTTCCGTGAGCGCCGCCTCCACTGGACGTGCGCGCCGGTAGGAGCGGGTCGATGTCATCGCGTCGAAGGCGTCGGCGACCGCCACCACCCGGGCGAACTCCGGGATCTGGGCGCCCACGAGGCCGTACGGGTATCCGCTGCCGTCGAGGCGCTCATGGTGGTGCAGGATCGCGGAGCGCGCCTCTCCGAGGAATCCGATCCCGCGCACCATCTCGTGTCCGTACTCGGGGTGCAGTTCGATGATCCGGCGCTCCTCGGGGGTGAGCGGCCCGTCCTTGCGTAACAGCCGGGTGGGCACGCCGAGTTTGCCGACGTCGTGCAGGATCCCGGCGAACCGGAGCACCTCGATGCGCTCGGCGTCCATGCCGAGCTCGCGGGCGATCATCACCGACGCCTCTCCGACCCGCTCGCTGTGCCCGCGGGTGTAGCCGTCCTTGATGTCGACCGCCTGTACGAGGGCGCGGATCGTCGCCTGGTGTGCGGCCCGCTCCCGGTGGTACTGGGCAAAGACCCAGCACGACACATACATGGGGAGCAGGACGAGCAGCGCGGCGGCCGGGCCGTAGGGGCTGCGCCACAGGACCGCCATCATCAGCCCGGCGAGCCCCTGGACGGCGACGGGGGCCAGCGAGCGCAGGAACAGCCCGCGCCAGGCCGCCCCGACCTCCCGGGTCCGTTCGGGCAGGGGGCCGCGCCCACGGGCCGGCACCCTCTCGGCCAGCGCCAGGATCCCGGCGTCAAGGGCGGTCAGCACCAAGCAGAACGCCACGACGGCGGCCCCGGCGGTCAGGAGGGCGTACGGGAAGCGGGGGCCGACGACCGCGTCCCGGCCGCCCAGTGCCCCGTGCACGCGCGAGGCGGCCCAGACGGCGAGCGAGAGCTGGGCGGCCCGCCAGGCGCGGCGCAGCCACGAGGGCCGCTCCGCGACGCGGACGAGCAGGGCCCCGGGCAGCGGCACCAGGGCGGCTGCCGGGGGCGGCAGCAGGAAGGCCGCGGCGAGCAGCACGGGGAAGAAGGTGCCCATGTCCTCCGGGGCACGGTCGCCGACGGCACGGCCGCGGGGGATCTGCTCGCAGCCGGCGTGCAGCGCGGCGAGCAGCGCCAGCGCCCACCAGCAGGCGGGGGCTCCGGGCACGGGAGCGGCGCACACCAGCGCGGCGAGGACGGTACAGCCCACGTATACGCGCGCCCATGGCCGTACAGGCCCCATGACGCACCTCCCCCCGAACCCGCGCCCGTCGTACAACCGGCTTGAACCGTCATGAATCAGGGCGAGCCCGGTCATGCCCCTTTCAGGCTCCGGAGCCTAGAGGGGAGGGCCCCGCACGGGGGCGGCATTGGGGGAATCCGCCGGTCCAGGGCCCGCGGATTAGCACATTCGGGTGACATTGCGACGGAAGTTGACGCGTGTTGCTCGAACGGGAGTTCAGGCCTCCCGGGCCGGGCTCCGGCGATCGGGTCTCCCGGGCCGGAACCCCGGGGGTCAGGACTCCTGCGGTGTCGCGGTCACATCGTGCTCGGGCACCGCCTGACCCGAACGGATCAGCTCGATACGGCCCATGACCTTCGCGCGCAGGTCGCTCGGCACGTCATCGTGTCCGCAGCACCGCTTGACCAGCTTCTTCACGGCCTGCTCGAGCCCGTACTTCTCCAGGCAGGGCGAGCATTCCTCGAAGTGGTGCTGGAACTTGGACCGGTCGACGTCCGGCATCTCGCTGTCGAGGAACTCGTAGAGATGGTCGAGGACCTCACTGCAGTCCGTCTCGTGCGGGTCTCCGCAGCTCATGAGCCCGAACCTTTCGCTTCGTTCGACTCTCCGGCGCCGGCCGGGACAAGCCCGCGCTCGCGGGCGTAGTCCTCGAGCATGCCGCGCAGTTGACGGCGGCCCCGGTGCAGCCGGGACATCACCGTACCGATGGGTGTCCCCATGATGTCCGCGATCTCCTTGTACGCAAAGCCCTCTACGTCCGCGAGATACACGGCGATGCGGAATTCCTCGGGGATCGCCTGCAGCGCTTCCTTGACGTCCGAGTCGGGCAGGTGGTCGAGCGCCTGTGACTCGGCGGAGCGCAGGCCGGTCGACATGTGCGACTCGGCGCGGGCGAGCTGCCAGTCCTCGATCTCCTCGGCCGCGCTGCGCTGGGGTTCGCGCTGCTTCTTGCGGTAGGAGTTGATGAACGTGTTGGTCAGGATCCGGTACAGCCAGGCCTTGAGGTTGGTGCCCTCACGGAACTGGTGGAAGGACGCGTACGCCTTGGCGTACGTCTCCTGGACCAGGTCCTCGGCATCGGCCGGATTGCGCGTCATGCGCAGCGCGGCCGAATACATCTGGTCGAGGAACTCCAGAGCGTCCCGCTCGAAACGCGCACTGCGCGCGGCGGACGACTCCGCGTCCACGCCCCGGCCCTCGGGCTGCTCCGCCTGGCCGTTGTCGGTCCCTGCGTCGGTACCGGTGACCGGACCCACCTCCTCCAGTGACGTGGCAGGACCGAAACCGGTCCCACTGGATTCGGAGGATAGACGAACATCCTTGCCCGCCGCCGCCCGAATAGGGCCGCTCTGGGTCGCGTGCAGCACCGTCCAGTCCAGGTCAGCACTGCTGCGACGGCTCGGGCAGGCGATCGAACCCATGCGGCGGACTCCCTCTCGTACGTACGGTGCGGCACTGTCACCGTGCCGTCTGATCCGCACAACAGCGGTCCGCCCCGCGGCATTCCCTGGGGTCACCCGAGTGACATGGCCCACTTCACCGCGGCACCGGTGATGACCTCCAGCGCCTCCTCCTGGGTGATGTCCGCGCGCTTGGGTACGGCGAAGCCGTGATCGCCGCCCGGCACCTCCACGAGCTCGTACGGCCCCTTCGGGAACTCCCCGGGCTTCCCGAAGGGATCGTTGCCGCCCTGCACGACGAGCGTGGGCACCTCCGTGCCGAGCAGTTCACCGGCCCGGGACTTCTCGGGCTTGCCCGGCGGGTGCAGCGGGAAGCTGAGCGCGATGACGGCGGCGGCGCCGAGGTCGCCTGCCGTACGGCAGGCGACCCGGGCCCCGGCGCTGCGTCCCCCGGCGATCACGGGCAGCCCGGGGCTCTCCAGGGCGGGCCAGACCCCGCGCCAGCCCACGTCCAGCGTCTTCGGCGCGGGCGCCACCTTCTTGCCCGCGACACGCCAAGGCTGCTCCACGAGGGCGACTGTCACACCGTGCGCGGGCAGCACCTGGGCCAGCGCCCGCAGGTCACGCGCCTCGATGCCGCCGCCCGCGCCATGGCTCGCGGCCAGGACCAGCCTGGCCCCCGGGGCCCTGTGCCAGGTGATCCGGGCCGTACCGGCACCCGTCTCGACACTCTCTGCGGCATCGGGGGAAGAAGTGGAAGAGTCCGTCACGTCAGAAGAGTGTGCCCTCTTCGGGGGCTTCGAGCTCCTTCAGCAGCTCCGGGCCGTTGTTGCGGACGTTGCTGACCGCCGTGGAGACCGGGTAGGCGCGCATCAGCCCGGGTGGCGGCGGCTCCAGCAGGGTGCGCAGATCGTCGGGGTTCGTGCGGGCCGGGTCGAGCCAGGCGTCCCAGCGGTCGGAGGTGAGCATCAGCGGCATGCGCGGGTGGATGTCGGCCAGGGACCTGGGGCCGTCGGCCGGGGCCACGGCCAGCGGTGTCGCCTCCGCCTCCGTCGTGATCACCGAGCAGGTCACCCACCAGGCTCCCGGGTGATCGTCGGGCAGGGTCCTGTCCCGCCAGAACTCGTACAGACCCGCCATCGCGAAGACCGAGCCGTCGGCGGGCAGCACGAAGTACGGCTGCTTGCGCGGGCGCTTCTTCTTGCCCTCGGTCTCCAGATCGCGCTCTTCCTTGCCGGTGACCCACTCGTAGTAGCCGTCGGCAGGGATGATGCAGCGCCGGGCGGCGAAGGCGCGGCGGTAGGAGGGCTTCTCGTGCACGGTCTCCGCGCGCGCGTTGATCATCCGCGCGGCGCCCTCGGGCGTCTTCGACCAGGACGGGACGAGTCCCCACCTGAGCCTGCGCAGCTGGCGAACCGGCCGCTCGTCGTCGGCGTCCTTCACAGGACGGTCCAGGACGACGTAGACCTCCTTGGTCGGGGCCACGTTGTAGTCGGGCGCCAGGGTCTCCTCCGGCTCCCTCATCTCGATCTCGAAGACTCCTGCGAGATCCTCGGGCCTGCGACTCGCCGCGTAACGTCCGCACATACGTGCCAGACTGCCAGATCCGCCGCCTCGCCCGGGAGCCAACGCCGATCATGCACAGCCTCGCCTCGACCTCTCTGAGCGCGATCTCTCTCAGTTCGCTGCCCGACCTCTGGGACCGCGTCTTCGGCACCCAGCCCGATCCGGACCTGTGGGTGGTGATCGCCACGCTCGTGGCCGCACTCGCCGTGGTCGTCCCGCGGGGGGTCTGGCGTGTCTCCCGCAACGCCATCACCATCGCGCACGAGGGCGGCCACGGACTGGTCGCACTGCTCACCGGCCGCACCCTCACCGGTATCCGGCTCCACTCCGACACCAGCGGCCTCACCGTCAGCCGGGGCAAGCCGTACGGCATAGGCATGATCCTCACGGCCGCCGCGGGCTACACCGCTCCCCCGCTCCTGGGCCTCGGCGGCGCGGCACTGCTCGCGGCCGGGCACATCACCCTGCTGCTGTGGCTGGCCACCGTGCTGCTCCTGGTGATGCTGGTGATGATCCGCAACGCCTACGGGGCGCTGACCGTGATCCTCACCGGGGGCACGTTCGTCCTCGTCTCCTGGCTCACCGGTCCGCAGGTCCAGGCGGCCTTCGCCTATGCGGTGGTGTGGTGCCTGCTGGTCGGCGGCGTACGGCCGGCCTTCGAACTCCAGGCCAAGCGCTCCCGGGGCGGTGCCGGGGACTCCGACGCGGACCAGCTCTCCCGGCTCACCCATGTGCCTGCGGGCCTGTGGCTCTTCCTGTTCCACGTGGTGTCGCTGTGCTCCTTGATGGGCGGCGCCCAGTGGCTGCTGCAGCTCTGAGGGGCGGACCGAGCGTGCGGACCTCGTATCAGACGGGGATTTCGCTCGCATTTCGCCGCTTTTGATCAAGATCCGCGGACTGGACCAGCCACTACAGTGGGGCGCATGACCGTGAACTCCGCGCACACCGCCCTCTGGCCCGCCCCGCACGCGAGCGGAGCCGTCGACGCGACGGTCCACGTGCCCGGGTCCAAATCGGTCACCAACCGGGCGCTGATCCTCGCCGCCCTGGCCTCCGAGCCCGGCTGGCTGCGCCGCCCGCTGCGCTCCCGCGACACCCTGCTGATGGCCGGCGCCCTGCGTGCGCTGGGCGTCGGGATCGAGGAAGGGGTGGGCCCGGACGGTTCCGGCGAGACCTGGCGTGTGATCCCCGCGGCGCTGCACGGCCCGGCCACGGTCGACGTGGGCAACGCGGGCACCGTGATGCGCTTCCTGCCGCCGGTCGCCGCGCTCGCCGACGGCTCGGTCCGCTTCGACGGCGACCCGCGCTCGTACGAGCGCCCCCTGAACGGCGTGATCGACGCGTTGCGCGTCCTCGGCGCCCGTATCGACGACGACGGCCGCGGAGCACTGCCGCTGACCGTCCACGGCGGCGGCGCCCTGGACGGCGGTCCGGTGTCGGTCGACGCGTCCTCGTCCTCCCAGTTCGTCAGCGCTCTGCTGCTCTCCGCTCCGCGCTTCAACCAGGGTGTGGAGGTCCGGCACACCGGCTCCACGCTGCCCTCGCTGCCGCACATCCGTATGACCGTCGACATGCTGCGCGCCGTCGGCGCCCAGGTGGACACCCCGGAGTCGGGCGGAGAAGCCGACGTGTGGCGGGTGACGCCGGGTGCGCTGCTCGGCCGGGACCTGACCATCGAGCCCGACCTGTCCAACGCCCAGCCCTTCCTCGCCGCCGCCCTGGTGACCGGCGGCACCGTGGTCATCGCCGACTGGCCCGCCCGCACCACCCAGCCCGGCGACCGGCTGCGCGAGATCTTCACCGAGATGGGCGGCTCCTGCGAGCTGACCGAGCGTGGTCTGGAGTTCACCGGTTCGGGTGCCCTGCACGGCATCGACGTGGACCTCGGCGAGGTCGGCGAGCTGACGCCCGGCATCGCGGCGGTCGCCGCCCTCGCGGACTCCCCGTCGACCCTGCGCGGCGTGGCCCATCTGCGGCTGCACGAGACGGACCGCCTGGCCGCGCTGACCAAGGAGATCAACGAGCTGGGCGGCGATGTCACCGAGACCGCGGACGGCCTGCACATCCGCCCCCGCCCGCTGCACGGCGGGGTCTTCCACACCTACGACGACCACCGCATGGCGACCGCCGGTGCGATCATCGGACTCGCCGTCGACGGGGTGCGGATCGAGAACGTCGCGACGACGGCCAAGACACTGCCGGACTTCCCCGAACTGTGGGCCGGGATGCTCGGGAACTGACGGGCGGACCTGGATCATGCGCCGCTACGGCAAGCACACCGACGAGGACGACATCCGGACCCGTCCCAACCGCAAGGGCAACCGCCCGCGGACCAATATCCGGCCCAAGCACGAGGACGCGGCCGAGGGACTGGTCCTCACCGTCGACCGGGGCCGGCTGACCTGCCTGGTCGAGGACCGTACGGTCATGGCGATGAAGGCCCGTGAACTGGGCCGCAAGGCCGCGGTGGTCGGTGACCGGGTCGCCCTGGTCGGTGATCTGTCGGGTATGAAGGACACCCTCGCCCGCATCGTGCGCATCGAGGAACGAAGCTCCGTCCTGCGCCGCACCGCCGACGACGACGATCCCTACGAGCGCGTCGTCGTCGCCAACGCCGACCAGCTGGCCATCGTCACCGCGCTCGCCGACCCCGAGCCGCGCCCCCGCCTCATCGACCGCTGTCTGGTCGCGGCCTACGACGGCGGCCTCGAACCGCTCCTCGTGCTGACGAAGTCGGACCTCGCGCCGCCCGACAAGCTGCTGGAGCTGTACGGGGCGCTGGACATCCCCTATGTCGTCACCAGCCGTGAGGAGCTGGAGAGCGGCGGCGCCGCGGACCTGGTGCGCGAGCAGTTGGACGGCAAGGTCACGGCCTTCGTCGGACACTCCGGTGTGGGCAAGACGACGCTGGTCAACGCGCTCGTGCCCGAGGAGCGACGGCGCACGACCGGCCATGTCAACGCGGTGACCGGCCGCGGGCGGCACACCACGACCTCGGCGCTCGCGCTGCCGCTGTGGGGAGCGGACGGCTGGGTCGTCGACACCCCTGGCGTACGGTCCTTCGGGCTCGCGCACATCGACCCGTCCCGTGTGATCCACGCCTTCCCGGACCTGGAGCCCGGCACCGAAGGCTGCCCCCGGGCGTGCAGCCACGACGAACCGGACTGCGCGCTGGACACCTGGGTGACCGAGGGACACGCGGATCCGCAGCGCCTCCACTCCCTGCGCCGGCTGCTCGCCACACGTGAGCGGAAGGAAGGGGACTGAGCTCCGCGTGTTTGGGTGCCTCGTGCGCCGGTAAATGCTTACTCGCATCGAGCCTGATCCGATCGTACGAAGCCGATCGACGGTCCGTCGTACGAAGCACTCGACGTGGGGACGCGGGAGGACGAGACATGGCGTGGCTGCTGGTCATCGTGGCCGGTGTTCTCGAAACCGGCTTCGCCGTCTGTCTCAAGCTCTCGCACGGCTTCACCAGGCTCTGGCCGACGCTCGCGTTCGCCTGTTTCGCCCTCGGCAGCTTCGGCCTGCTGACGCTCTCCCTCAAGAAGCTGGACGTGGGACCGGCGTACGCGGTCTGGACGGGCATCGGCGCGGCGGGTACGGCCCTCTACGGCATGGTCTTCCTCGGCGACCTGGTCTCCACACTGAAGATCATCTCGATCACACTGGTGATCATGGGTGTGATCGGCCTGCAGCTGTCGGGCTCGGCCCGCTGAGACATGTCCCGGGCCGGCGGCCTCATTGAGGCGTGCTCCCAGTCACCGCACCTGCCGGGGCAGGGCGCCGCGCACAAGCTCCGCGATGCCCCCTTCCGCCGGTGGGGCAGCCACGCACGAGAGCGACAGCCGGACGATCAGCTCGCAGGCGCGGGACAGTTCCGGGGCATCGCCCTTGGCCGCGCCGGGGCCGCCCAGCGCGGCCACGGCCCGGTCGCGGACCAGCGCCACGAAGTCCGTGGGCGAGGGCAGCGGACCGTCGGCACGCCGCTGGGCGGGCACCGCGGAACTGGACGGCACCGCCGAGAGCGTCGGCGCGGGCAGCCGCTCACTCCAGCAACCGGTGAGCATGGCCCGTACGAGAGCGTTGCCGCGGGCGGCCTTCGCGGTCCACTCCGCGACCGCGGCCAGACGTTCGCGTGGATCCGAGTGGCCGGCGAGCGCGCGGTCGACCCCTGCCAGGTAGGCGTCGGCCTCCCGGCGCACCAGGGCCCGTGCGAGCCCCTCCTTGCTGCCGAACTCGTTGTACAGCGTCTGGCGGGAGACGCCGGCCACGGCGGCGACGTCCACCATGCGCACGGTGGACCAGGGGCGGCGCAGGAGCGCCGTATACGCGGCGTCCAGCAAGGATTCCCGCGCTGCAGGCATCATCGCCTCCCTCAGGGCCGGGGGCTCTGACGCACAGGTTTGACGCGCGCACGTGCAGTGTCAAGGGTTCGCGGCGGCGCCAAGGGGCGCACATCGGCCATTGCGCGCCATGCATTGTGATCGCGCGCCGCGATGACACGCCGGCACGGGATCCCCGGCGAACCCGCGTCCCGTGTGGATCCTCCCGGGAGGGGGCAGATACGGTTCGCTCATGCCCGACTATCTCGATGACCTGCGGCTCGCCCATGTACTCGCGGACGCGGCGGACGCGGCGACGATGGACCGGTTCAAGGCGCTCGATCTGAAGGTCGAGACCAAACCGGACATGACGCCGGTGAGCGAGGCCGACAAGGCCGCCGAGGAGCTGATCCGCGGTCAGCTGCAGCGGGCCCGCCCGCGAGACGCGGTCCTCGGGGAGGAGTACGGCATCGAGGGCACGGGCCCGCGCCGCTGGGTGGTCGATCCGATCGACGGCACCAAGAACTATGTGCGGGGCGTTCCGGTGTGGGCGACCCTGATCTCCCTCATGGAGGCGGGCGAGGGAGGCTTCCAGCCCGTCGTGGGCGTGGTCTCCGCCCCCGCGCTGGGCCGCCGCTGGTGGGCCGCGAAGGGACATGGCGCGTTCACCGGCCGCAGCCTGTCCTCGGCGTCCCGGCTGCATGTCTCGCAGGTCGCCAGGCTGTCCGACGCGTCCTTCGCGTACTCCTCGCTGTCGGGCTGGGAGGAGCAGGACAGGCTGAGAGGTTTCCTCGATCTGACCCGCGCGGTGTGGCGCACCCGCGGCTACGGCGACTTCTGGCCGTACATGATGGTCGCCGAGGGCTCGGTCGACATGTGCGCCGAGCCCGAGCTGTCGCTGTGGGACATGGCGGCGAACGCGGTCATCGTGACGGAGGCCGGCGGCTCCTTCACGGGCCTGGAGGGCCGCCCGGGACCGCACAGCGGCAACGCCGCCGCGTCCAACGGTCTCCTCCACGACGCGCTGCTGGACTACTTGAACGACCGGTACTAGGACGCTCCCGTGCGGGGGCCGGGTGCGTTGCGCGCCCGCGGGCGCGGTGTGCTCTCTCGCGCAGTTCCCCGCGCCCCTGCAGGGGCGCTCCGCGCGGGTGGGGTGTGTTGTCCGCGGGTGCGGTGTGACTGCGCGGCGGAGTCGCTTGTCGACGGCGGCTCGCGCCGCTGTGGGGCGCGGCCGAGCGGTACCTGACGCCACCGAACCTGCTCAACGCACCATGGGCGCCCCCTGACACACGACGCGCGCCCTCTTGTTGACCCGCCCTTTGCCTGCGACTCTGAAGGTCCCCCCACTTGTGAATTTGTGAAGCACTGCACGGGGGTACCCGACGGTCGGCAAGCCGACGGACAGGGGCCCCCAGGCGTGTCTTCCAGCGCATTCCTAGGAGGTGGCTCCGCCCCATGCTCGTTCGCGACGCCATGAGCACGATGGTCCTCACCATCGGCCCCGCACACACCCTCCGCCAGGCAGCAGCCCTGATGTCCGCCCGCCGTGTCGGCGCGGCCGTGGTCCTCGACCCGGACGCGGGAGGGCCGGGAATCCTCACCGAACGCGACATCCTCATCTCCGTCGGCCTGGGCCAGAACCCGGACGCCGAGCCCGCCCACGCCCACACCACGACGGACGTCGTGTTCGCGGCGCCGTCCTGGACCCTCGAAGAGGCCGCGCTCGCCATGGCTCACGGCGGCTTCCGGCATCTGATCGTGCTCGACAGCGACGAACCCGTCGGCGTCGTCTCTGTCCGCGACATCATCCGCTGCTGGGCCCCGGCCCGAGCGCCCGTCCCGGCCGCGACGTAGGTCCGTCCCGCCCACGAGTACGGGAACACGAGCACGGGAAACCGTACGGGCCGGGTACCCCGGGGGGTCTCCGGCCCGTTCTACACGGCAAGCGGTCCAACCCGGTTCAGCCGCGCAGTGCCTGGACCGCGGCCTCCAGGCGCTTGCCGAAGTCTCCGTCGGCCTGACGGAAGTTGCCGATCGCACGCTCGACGATGTCGTCGCGCGACACCTTGGCGATGAAGCCCGCCAGGTTCTCGATCAGACGGCCCTTCTCGTCCTCGGACATCAGGCGGTAGAGGTTGCCCGCCTGCACGAAGTCGTTGTCCTCGGCGTGGACCGGCGCCGGGTGGTTGCCGGTGCCGGCCGTGAAGTTCGCCGTCGGCTGCCACAGCGGCCGGTCCGTCTGGAACGGGCCGCCGAAGCTGTTCGGCTCGTAGTTCTTCGCTCCCTTGTGGCGCCCGTCGTAGAGGAAGCCGTCACGGGAGTTGGTGCGCGCCTCTGTGGCGTGCGGGCGGTTCACCGGCAGGTGGTCGGCGTTGATGCCGACGCGGTAGCGGTGCGCGTCGCCGTACGCGAAGAGGCGACCCTGGAGCATCTTGTCCGGGGAGGGGCCGATACCCGGCACGAAGTGCGCCGGGCTGAAGATCGACTGCTCGACCTCGGCGAAGATGTTCACCGGGTTGCGGTTGAGCTCCAGCTTGCCGATCTCGATCGGCGGGTAGTCCTCGTGCGGCCACACCTTGGTGAGGTCGAACGGGTTGAAGCGGTAGGCCGCCGCATCCCGGGCGGGCATGATCTGCACCTGCACTGTCCAGGTCGGGAAGTCGCCCCGCTCGATGGCCTCACGCAGATCGCGCTGGTGGGAGTCGGGGTCCTCACCGGCGAGCTTGCCGGCCTCGGCCTGGGTGAGGTTCTTGATCCCCTGGTCGGTCTTGAAGTGGTACTTGACCCAGAAGACCTCTCCGGCCTCGTTGTTCCACTGGTAGGTGTGCGAGCCGTAGCCGTTCATGTATCGGTACGAGGCCGGTATGCCCCGGTCACCGAACAGCCAGGTCACCTGATGGGTGGACTCGGGCGACAGACCCCAGAAGTCCCAGACGTTGTCCGCCTCCTGCGAGCCGGTGTACGGGTCGCGCTTCTGGGTGTGGATGAAGTCGGGGAACTTGATGGCGTCCTTGATGAAGAACACCGGGGTGTTGTTGCCGACGAGGTCGTAGTTGCCCTCTTCGGTGTAGAACTTCAGCGCCCAGCCGCGCGGGTCGCGCACGGCGTCCGCCGCACCCAGGTTCCCGGCCACGGTGGAGAAGCGCAGGAACGTCTCCGTCCGCTTGCCCACCTCGGAGAGGAACCTGGCGCGCGTGTACCGCGTGACATCGGCGGTGACCGTGAAGGTGCCATAGGCGCCCGCGCCACGGGCGTGCACCACACGCTCCGGGATGCGCTCCCGGTTGAAGTGGGCCAGCTTCTCCAGAAGGAGCTGGTCCTGAACGAGCACCGGGCCACCGACGCCTGCCGTCTCGCTGTTCTGGTTGTCGGCCACCGGAGCACCGGCTTCCGTCGTGAGCGGTCCCTGCGTCACGTGCGCCTCCTGCGTCATATCCGGCCATTCCTGTTACTTGGCCAAAGTCGTTTTCGATCCTACAATGGACATTGTCTAAGTCAAGCAGGCATCCAAAGTCACAATCGTTCGGGATCTGGTCCTTCTTGCTGTTAGGCTGGTCCGCATGAGTGACCTGTTGGAACGGCTGCGCGGACGCGGATGGCGGATGACCGCGCAGCGGCGTGTCGTGGCCGAGGTCCTGGACGGCGATCACGTGCATCTGACGGCCGACGAGGTGCATGCACGGGCTGTCACCCGGCTGCCCGAGATCTCCCGGGCGACCGTCTACAACACGCTGGGTGAGCTGGTCTCCCTCGGTGAGGTCCTCGAGGTCACCACGGACAAGCGCGCCAAGCGGTACGACCCGAACGCGCACCGGCCGCACCACCACCTGGTGTGCGCCCACTGCGGCGCGATCCGTGATGTGCACCCGACGGGCAATCCGCTCGCGGACCTGCCCGACACCGAGCGCTTCGGCTTCACGGTCTCGGACGTCGAGGTCACCTACCGCGGTCTGTGCCCGAACTGCGCGGCGGCTTGACCGCGACCGACTCGCAAGCCCCGTCGTCCGAGAGATGCCGGGGCTTTTTCGTGCCCGGCCACGTGTCCCGTCTCGTGTCCGGCCTTATGCCCGACTTCGCGTCGGCGTTGCGCCCGGCATTGTGTCCAGCTTCGCGTCGGCGTTGCGTCCGGCATTGTGTCCGGCGTCGTGATCCGGCGCGCTGAGCGCCGCCCGGGGCGCGTGATCGCCGAGTACGGCACGTCGGCTGAATCCGGCGTTCGGTCATGTCGCACATCGCCGGGGCGACATGTTCCGCGCGCGGAAGGCAGAAAGGTGCGGTGCGAAGGAGTACGGGGAGCGGAAACACGCCAGGGCCGGAACCCTCATGGGTTCCGGCCCTGGACTTTCAGTAGCGGGGACAGGATTTGAACCTGCGACCTCTGGGTTATGAGCCCAGCGAGCTACCGAGCTGCTCCACCCCGCGTCGGTGAACGCAACATTACGTCAAGGACGCGGACAGAGGCAAATCCCTTGTCGGGAGGCCTGGAGCCGGGGCGCGCGTCACGCCGACAGCTCCTGCCTCAGCGCGTCCCGCAGCCGTGCCGCACGCTCGGAGACCTCCCCGGGTCCCAGCGTCACGGCGCGTTCGGCCCACCTCTGCCCCTCCGCCAGCTCCCCCCGACGCGTGTAGACGAGCGCCAGACGCAGCGCGGCCCGGCCGTGCCCCGCGTCCGCCGCCCTGGTCCACCACAGGGCGGCCTCGGGCTCGCTGCCCTCGCGAGCCAGCAGCAGCCCCAGGTTGAACGCCCCGTTCCGCGATCCGCCCTCGGCCGCCTCGCGGTACCACCGGGCCGCCTCGACGACATCGCCGCGCGCGGCGGCCAGCATCCCGACCCTTACCTGCGCCCGGCGGTGCCCCTGATGCGCCGCCCGCTCGTACCACTCCTCGCACTCGCTCTTCTCGTGCGAGGGCTCCCCCAGCTCGTGCGCGGGCGCCGGCGGCCTGCGAGCGTCCAGCAGGGTGGCCAGCCGATAGGCCGCCTCCGCGCTCCCGCCCCCGGCGGCGCACCGCAGATGCCGCTCGGCCGCCCGCTCGTCGCCCTCACGCAGCCGCGCGATCCCCACCTGGAGGGCCGCCTCGGTGTGCCCTGCGGCGGCGGCCCGCTCGTACCATCCGAGCGCCGCCTCGTCCTCGCCGCGCCCCGCGTACAGGATCCCGAGGTTGAACGCGGCGTCCACGCTCCCCGCCTCCGCGGCCTTGGAGAACCACGGTTCGGCACCCGTCTCGTCCTCGCCCTGGAGCAGCAGGACGGCGAGTGCGTTCGCGGCCTCGCGGTGCCCGGCGTACGCCGCCCGCCGGTACCACTGCTCGGCCTGCGCGGTCCGTTGCTGCTCCGCGCAGAGCAGGCCGAGGTTGTACGCGCCGTTGACATCGCCCGCGTCCAGCGCCGCCCGGTACCAGCGCTCCGCCGTCTGTGTCTCCCCGCGCTCGGCGTGCAGGGCGCCCAGCGCGTTCGCCGCGTTGCCGTCGCCCTCCTGGGCGGCGCGCAGCCACCAGACGGCGGCACTCCCGGTGTCCCCCGCGTCCCGCAGCAGAAAGCCGAGGGCGCAGGCCGCCCGCGGTTCGCCGTCCTTGGCGCTCGTCAGATACCAGCGCCCGGCCTCCTTGAGGTCGCCCCGCTGCTCCAGGATCGCCCCGAGGTGCAGCGCGGCCCGGCGGTGTCCGCGCGCGGCGGCCTGCCGGTACCACTGCTCGGCCTCGTCGAGCCCCGGCGTCCCGACACCGTTGTCACCGCTGCTCTCTCGCTCCTCGAGCGCCCTGCGGTCGAGGGAGCGCGCCAGGCGGTAGGCGGCCTCGCGGTGCCCTCGCTCGGCGGCGGAGCGCATCCACTGCCCGGCGGTGTCGTCGCCGCGGTGCTCCAGCAGATCGGCGAGCGCGTACGCGCCGAGGGTGTGACCCTGTTCCGCGGACTGGCGCAGCCAGTACTCGGCCGCGGGCTCGTCGCCGCGCTCGCGGTGGTGCCGCCCCAGGGCGTGCGCCGCCGCGGCGGACCCGGCGACCGCCGCGATCCGCCACCAGCCCGCGGCCTCCTCCGCATAACCGCGCTGGTGCAGCAGGACACCCAGGTTGTTGGCGGCGGCACGGTCGCCCGCGGCGGTGGCGGCGCGCAACTGGGGCTCGGCCGCGTCAAGGTCACCGCGGCGCAGCAGCATGGCTCCGAGGACACTCATCGCCTCGATGTCCCCGGCCTCGGCCGCGAGCCGACGGCGCGCCTCCTCGGCGGCTTCGCCGGCCTCGTCCTGACCGGCAGACTGCACATTTCGTCCCGTCTCGAACAGAGCTGCCTTGTCCCCCATAACGTCCATCGTCGCACCACCTGCAACCTGGGTACACCTCGTATACCGCAGCCAGTGAGGTCACTTCAGCGTTTTGTCGACATGCCCACAGAGAGACAAGTCAAACACAGATCGGCCAACTCCCCGCGCAGGCGGCCGTACTTCACAAGAGTCACCAGGTCACGCCGTACTCCTCCTCGTGTCGCGCGCACATGCGAAGGGCCCGGATCCTCGTTCAGGATCCGGGCCCTTCGACTTCAGTAGCGGGGACAGGATTTGAACCTGCGACCTCTGGGTTATGAGCCCAGCGAGCTACCGAGCTGCTCCACCCCGCGCCGTTGCTGATCAACCGTATCACGGCGCGGGACGGAAGCCGATTCAGCCCCCGTTCGAAGCGCTCGGGCTACTGCTCGGCGAACTGCCGGGCGGACCGCTGGGTGAGCTGCTGGGCGAGCCACTCGGTCCGGAGGACGGTCCGCCGCTCCCGCTGCCGCCCGTCCTGCCGGACTTGGCCTGGGCCTCCGCAGCGCGCTTGAGCGCGTTCTCGAGGTCCTGCTGTGCCCGTCCGTAGGCTGCGAAGTCGCCCTTCTTCAGGGCCTCCCGGCCGGCATCGAACGCCTTCTGGGCGTCTTCCACCGCCTGCTGGACCGTCGGATTGGCGGACGTCGGCGGTGTGGTCGTACCCGTGCCCGGCGGCTCGGCCGAACTCTGCGCTCCCAGGACCTTGTCGAGCGCCTGGTCGAGCGTGTCCTCGAACGCGGTGGTGCCGCCGTACGTCACCAACACCTTGCGCAGCAGCGGGTACTTGAGCCCGCCGCCGCGGACGTAGACCGGCTCCACATACAGCAGGCCCCCGTCGAGCGGCACCGTGAGCAGATTGCCGTACTCGACCTCGGAGTCCCCGCGCTTGAGCAGGCTGATCGCTGCGGCGACCTGCTGCTCCGAGTTGAACTTGCTCTGCACCTGCTTCGGGCCGTCGACCGTCTTGCTCGTAGGCAGCTTCAGAATTCTGATCTTGCCGTAGTCGCTGCTGCCCGCCTCGGAGTCGACCGACATGTAGGCGCTCAGGTTGTCACGGCCGTTCGGGTTGAACGTCGTCGTCAGGGAGAACGCCTGCGCGGGCTGGTCGGGCATCCTCATGCTCAGGTAGTACGGCGGCACCGCGTCGCCCGACTTGTTGGTCGGGTCGTCCGGCACCTGCCAAACCTCGCTGCCGCTGAGGAACGTCTGGGCGTCCTTGACGTGGTAGCGGGTCAGCAGCTCACGCTGGACCTTGAACAGGTCCTGCGGATAACGAAGATGGGCCATCAGGGACGGTGAGATGTCGCTCCGCGACTTCACCGTGCCGGGAAACGCCTTCATCCAGGTCTTCAGGACCGGGTCCTGGGTGTCCCACTGGTAGAGCTTCACCTCGCCGGTGTAGGCGTCGACGGTCGCCTTCACCGAGTTGCGGATGTAGTTGACCTGGTTCTGCTGGGCCACTACGGCGCGCTGCGTGTTGTTCGCGGTCAGCGAGTCGGCCGTCGTGTCTCCCAGGGTTGTACGGGAGGCGTACGGATAGCTGTCCGTCGTCGTGTAGGCGTCCACGATCCACTGGATATGGCCGTCGACGACCGCCGGGTAGGCGTCACCGTCGATGGTCAGCCATGGCGCGACCGCCTCGACTCGTTCCTTGGGCGTGCGGTTGTAGAGGATCCGCGAGCCCTTGCCTATGGCTCCCGAGTACAGGATCTGAGGCTCGCCGAAGGCCACCGCGTACGCGGCCCGGTTGACCGGGTTGGCGAGGCTGACCCCGCTCCCGCCCTGGTAGCTGGTGGTCTTCTCGCCGCTGTCCGTCGAGTAGTCGATCTCCTTCTGGGGACCGCCGACGATCGAGTACGTGGTGGTCTTCTCGCCGTAGTAGATCTGCTGCTGGTCGATGGGGATGTCGCCGGTCGACGGCAGGTCGGACTCGGTGAACTCGGGCTGCCCGTTGGCGTCGGCCGCGGTGCCCTTCGCGGCGACCACACCGTAGCCATGGGTGTAGCGGAAGTGGTCGTTGATCCAGTTCCGCTTGGGGACGCCCTGGAGGTTCAGCTCACGCAGACCGATGACCGTGTCCTGGTCCTTGCCGTCCTTGCTGTACCGGTCGACGTCCAGGTTGGTCGGGAACGCGTAGTAGTTCCACATCTGCTGGAGCTGCTGGAACGTCGGGGAGACGATGTTCGGGTCGAGAAGACGCACGCTGGCCGTCGAGTCGACGTCGTCGCGAAGCCTGGTCTTGTCCTTGACGCTGCTCTCTCCCGGGTACTCGGTGACCTGGGCGTCGTCGATCCCGTAGGCCTCGCGGGTCGCCTTGAGGTTCTTGTCGACGTACGGCGCCTCCTTGGCCTGCTCGTTCGGCTGGACCTGGAACTTCTGGACGATCGCCGGGTAGAGCCCGCCGACGAGGATCGCAGAGAGCACCATCAGGCCGAAGCCGATGAGCGGAAGCTGCCAGGTCCGCCGCCACAGGGCGGCGAAGAAGAGCAGCGCGCAGATGACGGCGATGCAGAACAGGATCGTCTTGGCCGGCAGATAGGCGTTGGCGTCGACATACCGCAGGCCCGTCCAGTTGTCGGTCGCCCTGAAGTCGCTGGACTTGACCGCGAGGCCGTACCGGTCGAGCCAGTAGGCGACGGCCTTCAGGGCGACGAAGACGCCGAGCAGCACCGACAGGTGCCCGGTCGCGGCGGCCGTGGCGCGCGCTCCCGGGGAGGTGATCCTCAGACCGCCGTACAGGTAGTGCGTGAGCGCGGCGGCGATCAGCGACAGCACCGTGGCGGCGAAACCGAAGCCGAGCAGGAAGCGGTACCAGGGGAGGTCGAAGGCGTAGAAGGCGATGTCCAGGTGGAACTGGGGATCCTTCTGGTGGAAGGGCACGCCGTTGACCCACATCAGCCACGTCTGCCACTGGCTGGAGGCAGACGCGCCCGCGATCAGGCCCACCAGGGCGGTGATCCCGAGCAGCAGCCACCCCTTGTAGGGCGCGATGCCCATCCGGTAGCGATCGAGGCTCTGCTGCTCCATGGACATGGCGCTCAGCGGCGGGCGCAGCCGGTGCGCGAGCCAGATGTTGAAGCCGACCGCGACCGCCATCAGCAGACCGAAGACGGCGAAGAGCCCGATCTTGGTCCACAGCACGGTCGTGAAGACGGACGAGTACTTCACCGACCGGTACCAGAGCCAGTCCGTCCAGAAGCCGGCGAACATGACGAACGCCATACCGAGGACGGCGAGGACCCCCAGTGTCATGAGCAGGGTCCGGGCGCGTCCGGACGGACGGCCGACTCTGATCCGTGGCCCCGTCGGGCCTCCGCCGCGGTCCGGCATCTGGAAAGCCAAGGTGCGCACCTCGAAGTTCGCTGTCGGTTCTTCCGGCCCCCGTGAACGCGGACCATGGATGAGGCTCCACGATCGCGGAGCCCTACCTATGCAACTTACTGGCGCTTTACTCGGTTCCCGCTTCCGGGTGTGAAGGAGGCAGGATTGTGGCCATGTCCAACACACCCATGGCGGCGAACCCGCTCACCCGGGCCGTTCTCGAGATCGACGAGTACGCCTCCGGCCTCGGCTGGGACCAGCCCGCTCGCCTCTTCGCCCTCGTCGACACCGCGCGGCTGCGGAACCAGGAACCCGCGCTCGCCGCACAGCTCGGTCTGGAGGACGAGTCCCCGGCTGCCGGTCTCACGCCCATCGAGCAGGACGAGATCCCCGCGGGGAGCCCGCTGGACGAGTTCCTCGGCACCATCGCGTGGCCCGACGCCGTCGTCGGCTGCGCGCTCACGGTGGAGCGGCTGATGCTGCCGCCGTCCGCCGAGTCCCAGGTCCCCGAGGGTCTGGGCGAGAAGAAGCTGGCGAAGTGGGTCGCCGAGCACCCGGACCGCCAGGAGGTTCGGATGACCGTGGCGGTGCTGCGGGACGGTGCGCGGGAATCGGCGCTGCGGCTGCGCGAGAAGGACTCGGCGACGGAGGTGCTGACGGGCCCCGACCTGGTACCGGGTCTCGCCGAGGCGCTGTCGGCGACGTTCGAGGACTGAGTTCCGCGCCCGGCCGTTCGTCACGCTCGTACGCGACGAGGGGGCGCCCGGAGACTTCCGGGCGCCCCCTCGTCGCGTCAGCCGCCGACCGCAAGGCATTCGACCGTCAGCCCTTGGTGGTGCACTTCGGCAGGTCGGCCGTCTTGCCGGTGCGGATGTCCTTGAGGGCGTTCAAGGCGTCCTCGATGGTGTTGACCTTGACGAGCCTGAGCCCCTCAGGGGTGTCCTCGGCGGCCTGGGCGCAGTTGTCCTTGGGAGTCAGGAAGTACTGGGCGCCCTGGCTGCGCGCACCGATCGTCTTCAGCTCGACGCCGCCGATCGGGCCGACCTGGCCGTTGTCGTCGATCGTGCCGGTACCGGCCACGAACTTGCCGCCGGTGAGGCTTCCCGGAGTGAGCTTGTCGTAGATGCCGAGCGCGAACATCAGGCCTGCGCTCGGTCCGCCGACATCGGCGAGCTTGATGTCGATGGTGAACGGGAACGTGTGGTCGGTCCCGGCCGAGATTCCGACGATGGCCCGCTGCTGACCGCTGTCGTGGGACCGCGTCGTGGTGATCGTCACGTCCTGGGTCACGGTGGCCGTCTTGTGTGCCTTCTCGGCGGCGGCCTGCTCCTTGGCCGGAATGATCGTGAACACGACCTGCTGGCCCGGCTTGTGCTTGGTGACCAGCTTGGCGACGTCGTCGGGCGCCTTCACGGGTGACCCGTCGACCGCCTTGATGACGTCTCCGGCGTGGAGCCTGCCCTCGGCGGGCGACCCCTTGAGGACGGTGGAAACGATCACCCAGGACTTGACGGGGATGCCGAGTTCCTTGAGGGCCGC
Organism: Streptomyces sp. NPDC047022; assembly: GCF_040644155.1. NCBI lineage: Bacteria > Bacillati > Actinomycetota > Actinomycetes > Kitasatosporales > Streptomycetaceae > Streptomyces > Streptomyces sp. NPDC047022. The sequence goes on from NZ_JBEYVV010000003.1 coordinate 271,704, forward strand.
GACCTTGGCGCTCTCCTGGGACTGGCTGAACTCCTCGGCGTTCTCCTGCGTGGACTGCTGCTCGGTCTTGCCGTCCGGGTAGAGAGTGGCATGCGGGACGATCTTGGTGTCGTGCGCGAGCCACCCGTAGACCGCCTCGACCAGGTTCATTTGGTAGTCGGCGCTGGTGACCCGGACGGTGGTCATGTTCAGGTGACCGCTCGTGGGATAAGTCTTGCGGTCGGTGATCTGCAGCACCGGCTCGCCCCCATGCTCGGCAAGGGTGTTCACCGTCGGCCCCGGGGACATCTCCGAGTACGGCGCTTTGATGATCACTCCCGCGCACAGGATCGCGATCAGCATGAGGGTGGAGGCGAGCATCGTCGCGGTGCGGCGTGGCATGGAACGACAGTACGGGACAGTCCCCTAGGAGCGCCGTCGGGGCCGTCCGTCCGAGCGGACCGCCCCTCCCGGTCCCGGAGGACTCAGCCGCCCGAGTGGGACCGCTCCATGGCTTCACAGAAACGGGCATATCCGGCAAGCTCGGAACCGTCGCCCGCCGTCTTGCGGTTGCGACTGGCCCAACCGCCCCACAGGCCGGCGCCGATCGCAGCCAACAGCGGAATCAGCAACCAGGCGAGCGCCGCCATGCCGACCTCCCAACCCCATGAGCGACCGCAACTGACTGATCAGCAGATTAACCATCCACCATGTCAACGCTCACGCCAGGGGTACGGTTACGCAACCTGAGCCCAGGTGAGAGTTCGGTTAACCCTATGAGCGGTACCCCGGGGGCTCAGAAGGCCGTGGGAAGCCTTCGGGAGTCCGGTCTGTGATCAGCAGGCGCCGACCCACTCCTCCGTCCCGTCGGAGAACGTCTGGTGCTTCCAGATGGGCACCTCGTGCTTGAGATCGTCGATCAGTTTGCGGCAGGCATCGAACGCCTCGCCCCGGTGCGGACACGCCACGGCCACGACGACGGCCAGATCGCCGACCCGCAGGTCCCCCACGCGGTGCACGGCGGCGAGCGCCCGCACCGGATACTCGGCGACGACCTTCTCGGCGACCCGCCGCAGCTCCGCCTCGGCGCTCGGATGGCACGAATACCCGAGTCCGTCGACGTCGGCCCCGCCGTCGTGATTGCGCACCGTCCCCACGAACAGCGCGGTCCCTCCCGCGGCGTCGTCACCGACGGCCCGGAAGACCTCGTCCAGGGAGAGCGGCGCATCGCGTATCGCGAGCAGCCGGATGGGGTCGTCCGCCGTCCGCTCACCGGGGTGATCGCTGTGGGGTGCCATGGCCCCATCGTGCCGTACGCGGAGGACGAGGGGGAATCGACGATTCGGCCGGTACGCGCGCGTGCCGCTTTGGAGCGTCGTACGAGGCGGCGTCGTACCGGGCGGCGGCCGAAGCCTCCGCCGGCATACCGCGCCGGGCGACCCATGTGGCGGAACGTCCTGGATCGGCGTTCGGGGCCGACAGCGGGCAAACGAAGTGCCTGGTGCCGCGGCAGGGAACCTTCGCCCCGCCGGGCAGACAAGAGGCACTAGATCCGTCGCCGGGCCTTCCGCGCCCGCCGGACCACGGCCGCCGCGCCCAGCAGCGCCACCGTCGCACCCGCGGCCCCCGCCGCCGTCGCGTCCTTTCGGCCCAGTCGCCGCCCCACCACCGTGTGCCGCCCGGACGCCTCTTCCAGGAGTTCCGCCAGGACCTCCTCGTTCGTCCACTGGGGCCGCCATCCCGCGTCGTGGAGCCGGCTTCCGCTCACCACCCAGGGATACATCGTGTACGCGAGGTCCCCGGCGGGCGAGGGGGTCAGCCCGATCCGGTGCAGCCGGGCCGCCGCGCCGAGGGCGACCGCCGAGGGGAGTTCCATCCGCCGGATCCCGCTGAGCTCCTCGACCTCCTCCTGCTCCAGCCAGCCCTCGCACCCGACGGCCAGTTCCCCCTCCACCTTCTCCAGGACCGCGAACTCGAGAGCACTGCACAGGTCCTCGACGTGACAGAACTGCCAGGCCGGCCGCGAGCCCGCCACCACCAGCAGCCGAGGCGACTCGAAGTACCTGGTCAGCGCCGTGTCGGTGCCCCCGACCAGGACAGCGGGGCGCACGACGGTGACATTGAGGCCCGGATGCGCGCGGGGAGCACGGCGGGCGAGCCGCTCGATCTCCAGCAGGTCCCCTACACCGGTCGCCTCCGCCGTCGCCCGCAGCTCGGCGTCCTCGGAGAGCGGCAGCTCGTTGTCCGGCAGCGCCCCGTAGACCATGGAGGAGGTGCACAGCACCACCCGGTGCACCCCGGCCGCCGCGGCGGCGGTCAGCACGGTCTGCGTGCCCCGGACGTTGTATGCCGTACGCGCCGCGGAATCGGTCTCCAGATCGAGATCGAGGGCGAGATGCACCACGACATCGGCGCCCCGCAGCTTCTCGGCGATCGCCGGATCCCGCACGTCGAGGATGTGCCACTGCGCCGCCGCGCACTCGCCGCGCCGCTCGTCGATGGCCACGACCTGCTTGATCTCCCCGGAGGCGGCGAGCCGCTCGGTGAGCAGCGCTCCGACCCCGGACGCGGCGCCGGTGACCGCGACGACCGGGCCACGCATACCGGAGGACTCGCCCGCGCGCGCCGTCGCCGCCCAGGAAGATTCGTCGGGCGTCGGAGGGGTCTGTTGGTTTCGCGCTGCGCGAACCTGCGGATCTGGGGAACTCACCGGGCGTCTCCAGCGGTTGTCTTCAATGCGAACGCGAAAGCATGCGTGCGTACCAGGTGGCATCCATCCTGCCGTAGGGCAGGTGTCGGCGGAGCACCCAGGCTCGATCCCGTCCGGGTGTCTACGCTGGGTGGTGTTGTCGGGCAGCCAGCCGCCGGAAGGAACCGGTGGCCTTACCAGCCGAGGAATCCCGTGAGTGACACCCCATTCGGATTCGGCCTTCCGCCGGAGGAGCCGGAGAACGGCGACGAGGGCAAGAAGAAGGACCAGCAGAGCGGTGGTGGTCAGGGTCCGGCCAACCCGTCCGGTTTCGGGTTCCCCGGAGCCGGCGGTGCCGACGCCGACAATCCGCTCGCAGCGATGTTCGGTTCCCTGAACCCCACCGACCTGGGCGCCGCCTTCCAGCAGCTGGGCCAGATGCTCTCGTACGAGGGCGGTCCGGTGAACTGGGACATGGCCAAGCAGATCGCCCGCCAGACGGTCTCCCAGGGCGCTCCGAACGGCACGAAGGACGCGAGTGTGAGCTCCGGCGAGCGCTCCGCCGTCGAGGAGGCCGTCCGCCTGGCGGACCTGTGGCTCGACGGAGCGACGTCGCTGCCGTCCGGCGCGGGCTCCGCCGTGGCCTGGAGCCGCGCCGAATGGGTCGAGGCGACCCTGCCGGTGTGGAAGGAGCTCGTCGACCCGGTCGCCGAGCGCGTCGGCACGGCCATGGGCGATGTGCTGCCGGAGGAGATGCAGGCCATGGCGGGCCCGCTGATCGGCATGATGCGCTCGATGGGCGGTGCCATGTTCGGCACTCAGATCGGGCAGGCCGTCGGCATGCTCGCGGGCGAGGTCGTCGGTTCGACCGACATCGGCCTGCCGCTCGGACCGGCCGGAAAGGCCGCGCTGCTGCCGCTGAACATCGAGGCGTTCGGAAAGGACCTGGGCGTACCCAAGGAGGAGGTGCGGCTGTACCTCGCGCTGCGCGAGGCGGCCCACCAGCGTCTGTTCGCCCATGTGCCCTGGCTGCGCTCGCACCTCTTCGGCGCGGTCGAGGGCTATGCGCGCGGCATCAAGGTCGACACCGCGAAGCTGGAGGACGTGGTCGGCCAGTTCGACCCGCAGAACCCGGAGGAGCTGCAGCAGGCACTCCAGCAGGGCATGTTCCAGCCGGAGGACACCCCGGAGCAGAAGGCGGCCCTGGCCCGTCTGGAGACGGCCCTCGCCCTCGTCGAAGGCTGGGTGGACGCGGTGGTGCACTCTGCCGCGAAGCCGCGGCTGGCGTCCGCGGACGCGCTGCGCGAGACCCTGCGCCGCCGCAGAGCCACGGGCGGCCCGGCCGAGCAGACGTTCGCCACGCTGATCGGTCTGGAACTGCGCCCGCGCCGGCTGCGGGACGCCTCCCGCCTGTGGGCGTCACTGACCGACGCGCGCGGTGTGGACGGCCGCGACGGCCTGTGGGCCCACCCGGACATGTTGCCGACGGCCTCCGACCTGGATGACCCGGACGGCTTCGTGCACCGCGAGCAGCTGGACTTCTCCGAGCTCGACAAGATGCTGGGCGAGGCCGCGACCGGCTCCGCCGGGCAGCCGGACCTGAAGAAGGACACGGACGGGGACGGCAAAGGCAGCGAGGGCGGCAAGGACGACGAAACCGAGTGAGCCTTCATGACGACGCGGTCCTCGTGCTGAAGAACTACGAGGGCCAGGACGACTTGCGCGATGTCTACCTGGACCACCTGACGGCACGCCCGGACGGCATGTGGAAGGCGTGTGAGGACGGCCACATCACGGCGAGTGCCCTGGTGATCGACCCGGGGCAGGGCCGGGTGCTGCTGACCCTCCACCGCAAGATCAGGATGTGGCTGCAGATGGGCGGCCACTGCGAGCAGACCGACGAGACGCTGGCCGCGGCCGCTCTGCGGGAGGCTGCAGAGGAGTCGGGCATCGGGGGACTTGTCCTGCTGCCCGGCGGGCCGGTGCGCCTGGACCGCCATCACACACCGTGTGCCTGGCACCTCGATGTGCAGTACGCCGCCCTCGCCCCCGCCGGGGCCGTCGAGACGATCAGCGACGAGTCCCTGGACCTTCGCTGGTACGCGTACGACGAGGTCGACGAGGTGGCGGACGCATCGGTCGTACGCCTGATGGAGGCGACGCGCGCCCGTCTGTGAGCGGGTGACGCGCCCCTGGTGCGATACGGGTGCGGGGTGACCGGCCGCACGGACGGTCACCCCGCAGGGCCCGCTCAGCTCCAGACGTTGCCCTGATTCTGCGCCCGCGCCCCGTACTGGCCCATGCCGTACTGGGCGCGCAGCCCCTGGCCGATCGCCGCGTTCTGGGGCGGCAGCAGCTCGCTGGGCTGGACGAGCGCGAAGCCGCTGCCCATGAAGCTCAGCTCCCAGCCCTCTCCGGTGTTGCCGCGACGGCGCCACACTCCCGAGGAATGGGTCTGCGCCTGCATCTGGACCCGCAGACCGGTGGACCAGGCGACGATCGCGTCGGCGTCGCAGTTGACGTACTTGTCCGGGGTGACCTGCATCAGCAAGGGCGCCCCGGATGTCATCAGCGCGACCTTGCCCCGGCCGGTGATGTTGAGCTGGTACTTGCCGGAACCGGAGATGCCGTACTGGCTGTCCACGGCGATGACCTCGTGGTGCAGCGAGGAGTCCATCGCCAGGACGTAGCTGCTGTCCACGGTGAGCCCGTCCTGCTCGACGTCCAGGACATGGACGTGCTGGGCCAGATTGGCGAGGTAGACGGTGCCCTGCCCGTGACAGCGCATCAGGTCCAGGCCCTCGCCCGTGTAAGCGCGTGCGCGCTGCTGGCCGTGGCTCTGGTACTCGGCATCGAACTCGATGAGCCCCTGGTAGGCGACCATCGTGCCCTTGCGAGCGAGGATGTCGTCGTGGCCCTCCAGGAGAACGCGCAGCATCTGCTGGTTCTGCAGGCTGTAGCGCTCCTGGGTCTGCTGTTCGTTGTAGCCGAAAAGCGTGCTCTGCATGGTTGCGACTTCCCCCTCAGCCCCGGAACCGGAGGCGGTCGGTGCTGTCCTCGCTGGGCTGGACGACCACGATGCCCTGTCCCGAGAACGCCATCTGGTATGCCTCACCGCTGCCGCGCCCGATGAGCGACTGCGCCTTGAAGCTGCGCTTGCCCTTCACCTTCAGGTTCGGCGACCAGGCCACAAGGGCGTCCGGGTCGACGTACGTCTCGTCCTCGCCGCCGCCGCAGTCGACGACGATGGGCGTGCCCCGGGCGGTCAGGGCGACCCAGCCCTGACCGGAGATCTTCGTGTTCCACAGGCCCTGACCGGCGAACTTGGCGAGCCCCTTGACGCGTTCGACACCCCATTGAAGGTGCGCGTCGAAGGCGAGCAGATTGGTGGCGTTGACGGAGATCGCGTCGCCGTTCAGGTTGATGACGACGACGTTCGCCCCGTAGTCGGCGAGGTAGAGCAGACCGTCACCGGTGCACTTCATCAAAGGCGCACCCTCACCCGTGATCCAGTCCCGTGCGATCTGGCGCACGGCGGGCGGGTTGGGCTCGTACTGGACGAACCCTTCGTAGGCGACCATCGACCCCACGCGCGCGTAGAGGTCGTTCCCGGTCTGCATGGCGACCTTCAGCATGTGGCTGCCGTGGTTCTCCATACGGGCGGTGACGGGTGCGGGAGCGAAGCCCGCGAGCGGCTGGTTCATGACGGGCTCCCTCAGACCTCGTAGGGCTGGACGACGACGAAATTCCCGGCTGCGGCGCGGAACTGCAGGTTGACGCCCTCGCCGGTGTCCCCTGGGTAGGCGTTGCGGCGCATCCGCACCTGGCTGGAGACGATCACCTGGGCGGCGGCCGACCAGGCGACGACGGCGTTGCTGTCGACGAACGTCGTCGGCGTCACGGGCAACACCACGGGGGCGCCGTGCGTCTTCACGACGATCGTGCCGGTCCCCTGGAACTGCATCGTGAACAGCGCACCGCCGGGGATTCCGTGTCCCTCGATACGCCGGACCTCGTACTGGAGGGACTCGTCGAAGGCGAGGACGTTCTCCGCGGAGACACAGATCGCCTCCCCCTGGAGTTCGACCGGGTGCAGATGGGTGGCGTTCTCCGCGAGGAACACCTGCCCCTGGCCCGTGCAGCGCATCAGCTGCATCTCCTGGCCGGTCGCGTTGCCCACGATCCGCCCGGCGAAGCCGGCGCCCTTGTAGCTGAAGTCGACCTTGCCCTGGTAGAGCACCATGCTGCCCTGCCGGGCCAGAACGGGCTGGCCCCCGATACCCAGGTCGACACGGACGAGCTTCTTGTTCTGCTGCGTCCACCGCTGTCCGGTCGGTGTCTCCTTGAACGCCTGAAGAGCGGCGGTCACGCCGGCGCCGCCCTGCGGGGCGCCCTGGGGGGCGCCGTACGGGGAGGGGGCCGCGGGCGCACCGGGGAACTGCCCCGGGACCTGCCCGTAACCGGGCGGCATCGGGGCGGACGGCTGCTGTCCGTAGCCGGGAGGCGCGGACGGGGGCTGCTGTCCGTAGCCGGGGGGCGCGGACGGGGGCTGCTGTCCGTAGCCGGGGGGCGGGCCCGGCTGTCCGATCGGCTGCGCATACGGCGGGGGTCCGGGCGGAGGGACGCTTCCGCCGGGCGAGGTGTGCAGGGGCGCGATGATGGTGGGCGCCCCGTGCACGGAGGGAGCGGGCGCCGGGGCGGGAGGGGTGAGCCCGGCGGGCTGGGGGAACCCTTGCGGGGCGGGCTGCTGCGGAACCGGTGCGGGCGTGGGCACCGGGGTCGGGGCCGGAACCGGTGCGGGCGTGGGCGCCGGGGCGGACGGGGCGGCGAACGCGGGTGGGGCGAACTCCGGGGCGGCACCGGACTGCGGCTGCTGCGGGGCGGGTGTCTCCTCCTCGAGGACCTCGCCGCCGAAGTTCTTCAGCAGCGCTTCGAGCCCGCCGTCGAAGCCCTGGCCGACCGCCGCGAACCGCCAGACGTCCTTCAGATAGAAGTCGCCCAGCATGACGGCACGCTCGGTGGTGAACTCCGAGCCGCTGAACGGGTAGCGGGCCACTTCCTCGCCACCCGCGACGATGCGCAGGTAACCGGGTGCGATCTGCGACATCTGTCCGGCGCCGTCGATCGTCGCCGTGAAGGACAGCTTGTGGATGTGGGACGGGATCCTGTCGAGCGTGACCCGGAACGACTCCGTGTCGCCCGCCTGGGAACCGAGGAGCTGGACGGACTCCTCCGGGGTCTTCGGCTGGTTGAAGAAGACGAAGTAGCGGTCGTCAGAGAGCCGTTCGTCGGCGTCCAGACCGAAGCAACTGATGTCAAAGGTCAGTCCGGGAGCCGAGATCTGCACACCGACGTACAGATCCGTGCCCGCCGTGAGATCACTGATCCTGGCCTTGTGGCCGCGTTGGAATTCCCTGGCCATACGTAACGACCGTCCCCCATCCCGAGTGAGTACGTCGCGCCAGGCTAACGGCAAACCCCCGCTGCGAACGAAGCCGGTACACAGCCGGTACATAACCACCGGCCCGCAGACGACAACACGCCGGAGCAAGCTCTCCAGGGGCACGAGGAACTACGCAAAACACCCAACGTGCCCGCGGCCGACAACGCACCCCGGGTCACGACACACCGGAACCCGCACGGATCGGACCACGCTCAGTCCTCCGCCGCCGCGGGCTGCCTCGGCAGCCGATCCGCCGCAACCACGCCCTCAAGATATCCGCGGGCGCGCTCCGTACGCGGATAGGCCTCCAGCAACCGCCAGAAACGCGGCCCGTGTCCCGGCACCAGCAGATGGGCGAGTTCGTGCAGCAGGACGTAGTCGACGACGTACTCGGGCATGCCCTGCAGCCGGTGCGACAGACGGATGCTGCCCTCGGCGGGCGTGCACGAGCCCCAGCGCGTGTTCTGGTTGGTGACCCAGCGAACCGAGGTGGGCCGCGCCCGGCCCTCGAAGTACTGCGCCGACAGCCGTTCGGCACGCGCGGCGAGCTCGGTGTCGCCGATCACGCGCTTGCTCTCCTGAGCGGCCAGCTTGTCGAGCATGACGGTCACCCAGCGCTGTTCCTCCGCCTCGGACATCCGGGCAGGGATGAGCACAACGGTGCGATCGCCCTCTCGGTACGCGGAGACGGTTCTGCGGCGGCGCGCACTCCTGCGGACCTCGATCGCGCTCGCCCCCGAGCCGCTGGACGGCAGGCTCGTCGTGCTGCGCTGTGGTTTCGCGGCGCGGTGCAGTGGGTCGGCGGGCACGCCCCGACGTTACCCGCTGCGCAGGGGAGAAGTCCCGCCTCCGGGACGGTTCCGTGCCGATCCGCACTCCGTGCGCTTGATTTGTACGACCGAAGCGCCCACCTGTGGACAACTTCCGGCAGACCCCCGGCCGGCCCGGGCATGCTGACATGCGTCGGCGGATCAGAACATCCGCCGACGAACATGACATACCAGGAGCAACGAGGGACAACGGGGGCCGGTCATGCATCCGATGGTGAAGCCCGCGCTGCGGCGCGGCTGGCGCGACCTGAATACCGTGCAGTTCGGGATGGCACCGTCACACGCGATGGTGCTGGGCCCTGTGGACACCGCGACGGGCAGTTTCCTCGGTCTGCTCGACGGCACCCGGGGGCTGCCGCTGCTGCGTGAGGAGGCCCATCGCATGGGCCTGCCCGACGGGCATGTCGACGCTCTCGTCGACCGCCTCTCCGGTGCGGGACTGCTCGACGACGCGACGGGCGGCGGGCCGGCGGCGGATGCCCTTCGCTCGAGAGCCGGCGTTCTGGACCGCCTCCGCCCTGACCTGGCGTCACTGTCGCTGGTCGCCCGCGCACCCGGCGCCGCGGTCGGGCGTCTGGCCGCGCGTCGCCGCCTGCGGGTCCAGGTCCGAGGCGCGGGCCGGGTGGGAGCCCTGCTCGCCTCGCTGTTGTCGGGCGCCGGGGTCGGCGAAGTCGACGTCCGTGACACGGGCTGTGTCGAGCCCTGGGACGTGGCGCCCGGTGGCTTGCCCGCGGAGTCCATCGGTGAACGCAGGGAGGAGGCGGCCCGCCGCGCGGTACGCGCCGCCGCCCCGGGCCGGCCACCGCGCCGTCGGCGCCCTGCGCGACGCTCGTCCCACGACGACCTCGACCCGGCTCTGTCCCTGGTGGTCCTCGCCCCGCGCGAAGCCGTCGACATCCACGCGCCCGACCCCTTCTGCGCCGAACCGCTGATCGCGTCCGGAACTCCCCATCTGTACGCGGGTGTGGTGGAGGGCACGGGAATCGTCGGCCCGTTCGTCCTGCCAGGTGACACAAGCTGTGCGGGCTGCCTCCACCACGGACGCACCGACCGTGATGAATCCTGGCCGCGTCTGGTCGCCCAGTGGCGCTCGGGGCGTCCTCGGCAGGTCCAGTCGTGCGATCTCGCTCTGGCGACGGCCGTCGCCGGGGTCGCCGCCGGGCATGCCCTCGCTTTCCTGGACGGCGAGGTGCCCTCCAGTACGGGTGCGCGCTGGGAGGCGTCCGTTCCCCGGCTCGACTGGCACGCCCGGCCGGTCTGGCCCCATCCCGCATGCGGCTGTGGCGCGGCGGAGAAGGGTAAGGAGGAACACACCCCAAAAGACGGGGAGTCGCACGAGACAATGGGGGAGCAACGGCCGGCGACGCACCTGTCCCGCAGGACAGATGCGGCCCGGCTGTCTGGGACTAGGAGGGCGCATGTCTGATCTTCCCCGGAAGGCGGTCACCCGGACCGCCAAGCTCGCCGCGCTCCCGCTCGGCTTCGCCGGGCGGGCTACCTGGGGCCTCGGCAAGAGGATCGTGGGCGAATCCGCGGAGATCGTGGGACGTGAACTCCAACAGCGCACCGCTGAACAGCTGTTCAAGGTCCTCGGTGAGCTGAAGGGCGGCGCCATGAAGTTCGGGCAGGCTCTGTCCGTCTTCGAGTCGGCGCTCCCGGAGGAGGTCGCCGGGCCCTACCGCGCCGCCCTGACGAAACTTCAGGAGGCCGCCCCGCCCATGCCGACGCGCACGGTGCACGCGGCGCTGGACGAGCGCCTGGGCGACGACTGGCGCCAGTTGTTCCTGGAGTTCGAGGACAAGCCGGCTGCCGCGGCCTCGATCGGCCAGGTGCACCGCGCGGTCTGGCACGACGGGCGCGAGGTCGCGGTCAAGGTGCAGTACCCGGGCGCCGGTGACGCGCTGCTTTCCGACCTGAACCAGCTCAGTCGCTTCGCCCGCCTGCTGGGCCCGTTGATCCCGGGCATGGACATCAAACCGCTGATCGCGGAGCTGCGCGACCGTGTCTCCGAGGAACTGGACTACGGCCTGGAGGCCCAGGCTCAGCGGGCGCACGCGGAGGAGTTCGCCGGTGACCCGGATGTCATGGTGCCGGAGGTGGTGCACCAGAGCGACCAGGTCCTGGTGACGGAGTGGGTCGAGGGCATACCGCTGTCCGAGGTGATCTCCAACGGTACCCAGGATCAGCGGGACCGCGCAGGCCAGCTGCTGGCCCGTTTTCTCTTCTCGGGCCCGGCCCGCACGGGTCTGCTGCACGCCGACCCGCATCCGGGCAACTTCCGCCTTCTGCCCGGCCGCGGCAACGGCACCCGTAAGGACGACTGGCGCCTCGGTGTCCTGGACTTCGGCACGGTCGACCGTCTGCCGGGCGGACTGCCGGCCACCATCGGGCACTCCCTGCGCCTGACTCTGGAGGGTGACGCCCAGTCGGTCTACGAACTCCTCTGCCAGGAAGGCTTTGTCAAGGAGTCCATCGAGCTCGACCCCGACGCCGTCCTCGACTATCTCCTCCCGATAATCGAGCCCGCCCAGGCCGATGAGTTCACGTTCACCCGCGGCTGGATGCGCGGCCAGGCGGCCCGCGTCGCCGACCCGCGCTCCCCCGCCCATCAGCTCGGGAAGCGGCTGAACCTGCCTCCGTCCTATCTCCTCATACACCGGGTCACGCTCAGCACGATCGGGGTGCTGTGCCAACTGGGTGCGACGGTGCGTCTGCGCGACGAACTGGAGGAGTGGCTGCCGGGCTTTGTGGAGGAGGAGGCGCCCGCGGCGGAGGCATGATCGGTCTCCTACCACCAGGAGGAGTCCAGGCGCCCTTCGATGGCTCTGAGGTTGTCGCGGGCGCATTCGTCGCAGAAGTAGCGGCGAAGACCGTTCTCCACGGAGCAGGTCCAGGTGGGGCGGGGGCCTTCGGCACGGGTGCCGCAGCGGGCGCATACGAGGTGCGCGTCCGGTGCGTTGTCCGGCGGCGCGGAATCGCGGTCGTCACTGTCTCCAGGAAGACTCGTCACTCCTGTGACGATATCGCCGTCGGCCCGGATCGGGCCGCGCAACGCACCGCGGGGGCCGGTCCCTTCGGACCAGCCCCCGCAAGGGTTCCGGGTGCCGACGAACGGCACCGGTCTTACTGCATCACGGCCATCGCGAGCGCGCGGCGGGCACGCATCGAGGCGCGTTCGGCCCGGCGCTGCATCCGGCGGGCCTTCGCAACGCGCACGGCCTGGCGTTGCTGCTCGGCCTGATGCAGGTATTCGTGCATATGCGCACGGGCCAGGGCTTCTTGCATGAGTTGCATTTCTCGGGTCCTGTTCTGGCGAGAGGCGGTCGCGCCGGTGGTGGTGAAGTCTGGGATCGCGGAGCCTGTGGGCTCGCTGGTGGACGGCTTCATCGGGGCCTGCTTCTTGGGGTCGTGCGTGAGGGGGCGATCGATCGTTCCTGTGGCGGTGTTCATGCCGCGACCGGGTTCTTGCGCGGGCGGCCACGCGGCCGCTTCCGGGCGACGACGACGCCCTGGACGAAGAGCTCGCCACCCCAGACGCCCCAAGGCTCACGCCGCTCCTTGGCGCCGGCGAGGCAAGCCTCCATCAGCGGGCAGGTGCGGCAGAGGGACTTGGCGTACTCGACATCGGCCGGCGACTCGGCGAAGAAGACCTCCGGGTCGTAGGAGCGGCAGGGGACGGGCACGCCGAGGTTCTCGATGGCGTCGTCGAGCGCGGTGAGCGCAGTGAGGGGGGTCAAGGTGGAGTCCTCCGTGAGGCAGGGCGGGGGGATCGTTTCGGAAGGCGGTACGGACGGGGCGTGCGCTTCGAGTTGCACGGTTCGTTTTCCTCGTCTGGTCGTTCCGGCCCTGTTGGACCGGGTGTCGGCTGGTACCGGGTTCTTTTCTTGTCCCGAGGCCCCTTCGTTCCGCTGTCCCCGTTCGGGGAAACAGAAGGGCCGCGGATCCCGGATGGGGTTCCGCGGCCCTGAAGGCGCCGGCCTGATCGACGATCAGGCTGGATCACTCCAGGGGTCTGGCCCACGGAAGGCCCACATCAGGTGGTGCTGCGTCGTCTGCTTCCGGAATCCGGCACCGGCCGCTGCAAGGGCATAGGCATGTGCCTGTGCCGCTACTGCTTCCAGTGCCTTCGTCGGTCGCTCATTGCCCTCACGGACGGGAAGACCCGCGAGGGACACGGAGGACGCCGGACGGGCGGCACGGATGCCGGACAGACCGGTGCCCTGAGCAAAGACGCCGAGCATGCACGTAGAGACGACCGAGAGATCGGTCATTTTGACGGTGCTGGTGGAGCTGGTCTCGATGCTGATCACTTCAATCGCCTCCTCTCGGCGTCTAAGGGGACCGAGCAAGCCGGTCCGGCGGATATGCAAGTACAACACGGAATCGGGGCCTCCGAGAAGGCCGCCGTCCCCGTGCCTAAGAACCTATGGGGATTGCTGGGGCATGCGCAAACTATTTTTTCGACGAGTTCGTATCAGTCGTCGCCGCCCCCGTCCGCGGGGTCACCGCCTGCGCAGATGGCCAGGACATCAGCCCCGTAGCGGTTGAGCTTGCGGACTCCGACCCCGGGGATGCGCGCCAGTTCGCCCGCGTCGTCGGGGGCGGCCTCGGCGATCGCCATCAGGGTCCGGTCGGTGAAGACACAGAACGCGGGCTGCCCACTGCGCTGCGCCTGCGCCGCTCTCCATGAGCGCAGCCGCTCGTAGAGGCCCTCGTCCATGTCGGAGGGGCAGTCGTCGCACCGCATCAGCTTCATCTCGCCGGGCTCCGACAGCGTGCGGCCGCAGACCCGGCAGCGGGCGGGGGTCCGGCTGACACGACGTGGTGCCGACGGTATGCCGGCCGTACTGAAGCCTCGTTCGACGCCTCCGGGGCCGGCGACGGCCATGCGCCCGGAGGCCGCGGACGAGCCGGGGCGCAGTCCGTCCAGGAACCGGCTGGGCCTCCGGCTGGGCCGGCCGCCGGGTGCGCGGGACAGTGCCCAGGAAACGTGGAGGTGTTCGCGCGCACGGGTGACGCCGACATAGAGGAGACGGCGCTCCTCCTCGATCTGCTCGTCGGTCCTGGCGTAGCTGATCGGCATCATGCCTTCGGCGACCCCGACGACGAAGACGGCGTCCCATTCCAGGCCTTTGGCAGAGTGCAGGGAGGCGAGGGTGACGCCCTGCACGGTCGGCGCGTGCTGGGAGTTCGCCCGCTCGTCGAGTTCCGCCACGAGGTCGGCGAGGGTCGAGGCGGGTCTGGCCGCGGCGAAGTCCTGGGCGAGGTTCACCAGCGCGGCCAAGGACTCCCAGCGCTCTCTCACGGCCCCGGAGCCCGCGGGGGGCGTCGGTGTCCAGCCTTCCCCGGAGAGGACGGCACGCACCTGGGAGGGCAGGTCCACGGCGTCGTCGAGGAGGGAGTCGTTGGCTCCGAAGCGGGCCGCGCCGCGCAGGGCGATGCCCGCCTTGCGTACCTCGGGGCGGTCGAAGAACCGCTCCGCGCCGCGCAGCTGGTAGGGGATCCCCGCGTCAGCGAGGGCCTGTTCGTAGATTTCGGACTGCGAGTTGGTCCGGAACAGGATCGCGATCTCGGCGGGCGACACTCCGGCGGCGAGCAGGCCGCGGATACGGCGGGCGGCGCCCTCGGCCTCGGCGGGCTCGTCGGCGTACTCGGTGTAGACGGGTTCGGGCCCCGGGACGCGCTGGGAGATCAGCTCGAGGCGGTGGTCCGCGGCTCGTCCGCGGGCCTGGGCGAGCAGACCGTTGGCGAGGCGCACCACCTGGGGCGAGGAGCGGTAGTCCCGGACGAGCTTGACGACGGTGGCCCCGGGGTGGCGGATGCGGAAGTCGAGGAGGTGGTCGGGTGTGGCGCCGGTGAAGGAGTAGATCGTCTGGCTGGCGTCACCGACGACGCACAGGTTGTCGCGGTCGCCCAGCCACAGCTCCAGCAGGCGCTGTTGGAGTGGGCTGACGTCCTGGTACTCGTCGACGACGAAGTGCTGGTACTGGGCACGGACCTCGTCCGCGATGTCATGACGGTCCTGGAGGATGCCGACCGTGAGGAGAAGGACGTCCTCGAAGTCGATGACGGAGCGGTCGCGCTTGAGGTCCTCGTACGCCGCGTACAGCTGGGCGATCTCGGCGGGGTCGCGGGGGGCTTCGCGGCCCGTCTTCGCGGCTGCGGCGACGTAGTCGGCCGGGACGGTCTGGGTGACCTTGGACCATTCGATCTCCGCGGTCACATCCCGCAGTTCATTGCGGTCGAGACGGATACGGCAGGAGGCCGCCGCGTCCGCGACGATCTGGATCTTCCTGTCGATGATCTTCGGGATGCCACCACCGACGGCTTTCGGCCAGAAGTACTGGAGCTGGCGCAGGGCGGCGGAGTGGAACGTACGGGCCTGGACTCCTGCGGCGCCGAGCTGCCTGAGGCGTCCGCGCATCTCACCGGCGGCGCGGGCGGTGAACGTGACGGCGAGCACACTGGACGGCTGGAAGACCCCGGCACGCACCCCGTAGGCGATGCGGTGGGTGATGGCCCGCGTCTTGCCGGTACCGGCGCCCGCCAGCACGCACACCGGGCCGTGCAGGGCGGTGGCCACCTCGCGCTGCTCGGGGTCGAGCCCTTCGAGCACCGCGTCGGCCGAGTCCGGGACCTGCGGGAAGAGGGTGGAGTGCGTTGCTGCTGTCACCCCGCCATGCTGCCAGGTCGGCGGAGACGGGTGCGGCGGGTTGTCCACAGGGAGGCGTGCGCGGTCGTACGAATGCGGCCGGTGTCACAGTCGCGGGTCCGGGAGTGCCCAGGTCCGGGGCCTGAGCGCCCTGTCCCGGGCTCCCGGGAATGGTGGAACCTTCACATACGTTGACTCCCTGCGAATGAGTATCCCCACCGCAAAGGAGCGCGACCGCCATGCCGGGCACTGTGACGATGTACAGCACCTCTTGGTGCGGCTACTGCCGCCGGCTGAAGAGCCAGATGGACCGTGAGGGCATCGCGTACAACGAGATCAACATCGAGCAGGACCCGGAGTCCGCGGCATTCGTGGAGAAGGCGAATGGCGGAAACCAGACGGTCCCGACCGTGCTGTTCTCCGATGGTTCGACCCTCACGAACCCCTCGCTGGCGCAGGTCAAGCAGAAGATCGGCGCCTGACCGCCCAGCATCGCGGTTTCGCGGAAGGCGGTCCCCGAGGTGACTCGGGAACCGCCTTCTTGTAGTCCGTGCCGGTGCTCGTGTCAGACGTTTCTCGTCGGCAGGGGCTTGCCGTACCAGAGTTCGATCAGGCGGGCGGCGATGGAGATGCCGTACGGCGGCAGCACCTCTCCCGACTCGAAGGCCGCGCGCAGTTCCTCGCGGGAGAACCAGCGGGCCTCATGGATCTCGTCGCCGTCGACGGTGATGCCGGTGGAGGTGGCGTGGGCCATGAAGCCGAGCATCAGGCTGGAAGGGAAGGGCCAGGGCTGACTGGCGATGTACTCGACCTCTCCGACCGTGATGCCCACCTCTTCGAAGACTTCGCGGCGTACCGACTGCTCGATGGACTCGCCCGGCTCGACAAAGCCGGCGAGGGTCGAGAAGCGGCCTTCGGGCCAGTGCACCTGGCGGCCGAGCAGGACGCGGTCCTCGTCGTCCGTGACGGCCATGATCACCGCTGGGTCGGTGCGCGGGTAGTGCTCGGCGCCGCAGGCCGGGCAGCGGCGGATGTGACCGGCGGCGGCGATGACCGTGCGCTCGCCGCACCGCGAGCAGAAGCGGTGCATGCGCTGCCAGTTCTCCAGGGCGACCGCGTGCACCATCAGGCCCGCGTCGCGCGGGGACAGCAGCAGGCCTGCCTCGCGCAGGCCCGCCGGGCGCGCGGACTGGTCCATGCGGCCCGGTAGCGCGTCCTTCTGGAGTGCGAAGTAGCTGACGCCTTCCTCATCGGTGCCGAGGAAGTAGCGGTGGGCCTCCGTGAGGGGCGCCTCGAAGGACGGGGTCATGACGAGCTCGGTCCGCCCTTCGGGCGTCTCATCGATGAGGGCCTGGCCGCCGGAGACCACGAAGCAGCGGGTCGTCGGATGGCTCCACGCCGCTGCGAGCCATGCCTCGTCGAGGCGGTGGTGGGCGGCGCGGTCGATACCGCTCGGGGCCGTGAGTGAGATGGGTCGGTCGGCGGTGTGGTCGGTCCAGGTGGTCACAGGTGCTTCCAACTCCCCCGGTGCGGCGATGGTTTCGGCGGGCGGTTCAGCGGGACGTACGACTGGAGGAGACCAGGCCCGGTGGGCCTTGGGCGTACGCGGCGGCCCTTCCAGTGTGCCGCGCCCGGCCGCTCCCCCAGCAGGCCGGCCGCCTCGTGAGACGGTCAGTGGGCGTCACACCGGCTCTCCCCCCAGGTCGCCCCACAGGTACGCGGCGGTCTCGACGCCCTTGAGGAGAAGATCCAGTTCGACCTTCTCGTTCGGGGCGTGCCAGCCGTCGGACGGGATGGAGATGCCGAGGAACAGCACCGGCGCGCCGAGGACTTCCTGCAGGTCGGCCGCGGGCCCGGAGCCGCCCTCCCGGGTGAAGCGGACGGGCTGCTGGAAGGCGCGGCCCATGGCGCGCACGACGGACTGCAGGGCCGGGTGGTCGAGGGGCGTCAGGCAGGGCCGGGTGGCGGCGCCGAAGATGATCTCGTGCCGGATCCCGGCGGGCAAGCGGTCGGCGGCCCAGGCCCGGACGGCCTTCTCGATGTGGTCGGGGTCCTGTCCGGCGACGAGCCGGAAGGAGAGCTTCACCATGGCCGAGGACGGGATGATCGTCTTGCTGCCCGGCCCCTGGTAGCCGCCGCCGATGCCGTTGACCTCGGCGGTCGGGCGGGCCCAGATGCGCTCCAGCGTGGTGTGTCCTCCCTCACCGCGGGTCGCGGTCGACCGCGCGGTACGCAGCCACTGCTCCTCGTCGAAGGGAAGCTCGGCGAAGAGCTCGCGCTCCCGGTCGGTGAGCTGGGTGACCCCCTCGTAGAAGCCGGGAATCGCCACGCGCGCGTGCTCGTCGTGCAGGGCGGCCACCAGGCGGGCGGCCTCCGTGGCCGGGTTGGGCACGGCGCCGCCGAAGGAACCCGAGTGGATGTCCTGTCCGGGACCGTGCAGGGTGATCTCGCACTCTGCGAGGCCGCGCATGCCCGTGCACACGGTGGGTGTGTCCGCGGACCACATGCCCGTGTCCGACACGATCACGGCGTCGGCGGCGAGCCGGTCCGCGTGCCGCTCGACAAGGGTGCGGAAGTTCGGCGAGCCGGACTCCTCCTCGCCCTCGATCAGCAGCTTCAGGTGGACCGCGGGGGCGCTGCGGCCGGTGGCGGCGAGGTGCGCGCGTACACCGAGCGTGTGGAAGAACACCTGCCCCTTGTCATCGGCGGCCCCGCGCGCGTAGAGGCGGCCGTCGCGGATCACCGGCTCGAAGGGGTCGCTGTCCCAACCGTCCTCGCGAGCGGCGGGCTGCACGTCGTGGTGCCCGTAGACCAGCACGGTGGGTGCCTCAGGATCGTCGGCGGGCCACTCGGCGAAGACGGCGGGGGCGCCGTCCGTCGGCCACACCTCGGCCGTGGGGAAGCCGGTCTCCTGCAGTTTCGTGGCGAGCCACTCGGCGCTGCGCCGCACATCCGCCGCGTGCTCGGGCTGGGCGGACACCGACGGGATGTGCAGCCACTCCACGAGGTCGTCGAGGAAGGCGGCACGGTGCTGGTCGATGTACGTGCGGACGGCACTGTCCGGGGTCTCGCTCATGCTCACGAGCCTATCGGCCCGCGCCGACATCCTGGTCGGCCGGTTCCCGCGAGGAGGGCCCGTCCAGCAGCAGCCGTTCCAGAGCGGCCCGGTCAGGCAGTCCCTCGGGGCGTACGACCTCGCCGCTGCGGACGTACAGGAACACGGCCGAGACGGCTTCCAGGGCCACGCCCTGGTGCTCGGCCCAGGCGAGCCGGTACAGGGCGAGCTGGAGCGGGTCGCCCGTCGTGTGGCGCCCCGTCTTCCAGTCGACGATCTCGTACGCCGCCCCGTCGCCGTCGTCCGTGCTGTAGACGGCGTCGATACGGCCCCGCACCACACGCCCGGCGATCGCGAGCTGGAAGGGGACCTCGACCCGGTAGGGGGTCCGGTGGGCGTATGCGGTGCGCTCGAAAGCGTCCTTCAGCGCCTCCAGGTCCCGTTCGTCGGCGATCTCGGCATCACTGCCGGGCAGTTCCTCCGGCTCCAGCATGGGCAGCCTCAGTTCCTCGAAGCGCGCCTCGACCCAGGCATGGAAACGGGTGCCGCGGCGCGCCGCGGGTTGCGGAGGACGCGGCATGGGGCGTGCGAGCTCCCGCGCGAGCCCGTCGGGGTCGGCGGCCAGGCGCAGCACCTGGGACGCTGTCAGCGACGGTGGCAGGGGGACGTCGGTGACGAGCGCGCGAGCGCGGAGCAGTTCTCCGGAGAGGGCGTCCAGGTCGCGGTCCCAGGAGGCGATGGTCCGGGCCTCCTCCGGGGTGAGCGCGGGGGCTTCGCCGGCCGGGCGGCGGGCAGAGGGGACGGCCGGGGCACCGTCGTCCAACGGCACGCGCGCATGGGGTGCGCGGGGCACGCGGGGTGCGCGCGGCGGATCCGGCCGACCGTGTGGCTCCGGACCGTCGTACGGATCCTGGTCGTCGTACGGATCCCGATCTGCGAACGGGTCCTGGCCGTCGTGCGCATCCGGACCCGCGAACGGGTCCCGGTCACCGTACGGATCCGTACCGTCATTCGGATCCGGCTCACCGTACGGATCGTCCTCGTCCGGTGGCGGCGGCCACTCCGGGTCGTCGTAGGCGGGGGTGTCGTGGAGGGCCGTGAGGTGGGTTCCGCCGTGTGACACGGGCGACGCGGACATCTCCAGGTGGGCCAGCACGGCCTCGGCGGCGGCGCGCCGGCGGGCGAGTGCCGTCTCGTCCAGGGGAAGCGGCCAGGCGTGGTCGGCGGTGGCCCGGTGGAGTGCGGGGTTCTCCTCGTCCTCGTCCGGTTCGTCGGCCCAGACCTCGATCTCGCCGTACCCGGCGGCACAGTGCTCGTAGAGGGCCAGCAGGAAGTCCGAGGGACCACGGGAGCGCTTCTGGGTGGGACCCCACCAGTGACCGGAGCCGAGGAGCAGGGACCGGGGGCGGGTGAAGGCGACGTAGCCGAGACGCAGTTCCTCGATGTGCTGATGCTCCTTCATGGCCTCGTGGAACGACTTCAGGCCCCGGGAGTCCCACGTCTCGACGTCGGGCAGCGTGTCGGCGTCACCGCGCAGGGCGTGGGGCAGCACCTTGCCCTGCGCGGTCCACTTCTCACGGCCCTGGGCGCTCGGGAAGGTGCCGGTCACCAGGCCGGGAACGGCGACCACGTCCCATTCCAGGCCCTTGGACCGGTGCGCCGTGAGCACCTTGACGGTGTTCTCGCCGCCCGGCAGGGCGTTGTCCAGGCCCTTCTCGTACTGGGCAGCCGTGCGCAGGAAGCCCAGGAAGGCCAGCAGGGAGGCGTCATGGTCGCCCGAGGCGAACGACGCGGCGATGTCCAGGAAGTTGGACAGCGTCTCCCTGCGGCGGGCGGCCAGCGCGTGCGGGGAGGCGGACAGCTCCACTTCCAGTCCGGTGACGGCGAGAACCCTGTGCAGGACGTCCATCAGGGGATCGGCGAGGCAGCGGCGCAGCTCACGCAGCTCGGCGGCCAGGCGCGCGAACCGCACGCGCGCGTCGGGCGAGAAGGGCAGCCCGTCGTCGTCCTGCCCGGGCTCCATGGGCAGCTCGAGGAAGGTGTCCAGGGCGTCCGCGAGCGATATCACCTCCGAGGGGTCGATGCCCTCGACGGCCGCAGCGAGCCTGCGGTCCGGATCGTCGTCTCCTACGCGCGCGTAGGAGACGAGCAGCCGGGCGCGGCGGCCCAGGAGGGCGAGGTCGCGGGCGCCGATGCGCCAGCGCGGACCGGTGAGGAGGCGGACCAGGGAGGCGTTGGCTCCCGGGTCCTGGAGCACCTCGCAGACGGCGACGAGATCGGCGACCTCGGGCAGGTGGAGCAGACCGGACAGGCCCACGACCTCCACCGGGATGTCGCGGGCGACGAGCGCGCCCTGGATCTCGGCGAAGTCCGTCGCGGTGCGGCACAGCACCGCGATCTCGCCGGGCGCGGTGCCGGTGTGCACCAGGTGGGCGATGGAGTCGCCGATCCAGCCGATTTCCTCGGCATGGGTGCGCAGCAGCGCGCAGCGGACCTGTCCTTCGTGCTCGGCGCCGGGAGCCGGCCGGAGCGCTTCCACGCCCGCGTGCATCGCGCGCAGGGGCTCGGCGAGGCCGTTGGCGAGTTCGAGGAGACGCCCGCCGCTGCGGCGGTTCTCGCTGAGTGCCTGGCGGGCGGCCGGGCGGCCGTCGGCTCCGGGGAAGTGCTCGGGGAAGTCGTCCAGGTTGGCGACGGACGCGCCGCGCCAGCCATAGATCGCCTGGCAGGGGTCGCCCACGGCGGTCACGGGATGGCCGGTGCCGCCGCCGAACAGCCCGGAGAGCAGGACGCGCTGGGCGACCGACGTGTCCTGGTACTCGTCGAGCAGGACCACACGGAACTCGTCGCGCAGCACACGTCCCACCTCGGGCATGCGCGCGAGAGTGGCGGAGAGGGCGATCTGGTCGCCGAAGTCGAGGAGATCGCGCTCACGTTTGGCCTCGCGATAACGGCTGACCAGCTCGGCCAGTTCGCGGCGGGCGGCAGCCGTCTCGGGAACCTTGCGCAGGTCGGCGTTGCTGAGCCGGACGCCTTCCAGGGTGCGCAGCAGACCGGCGTCGTACGCGCGTACCTGTTCGGGGCGTACGAGGTGCTCGGCCAGTTCGGAGTCGAGGGTGAGGAGGTCGCTGACAAGGTCCGGGAAGGAGCGGGTCAGCGCCGGGTAGGGGCCCGGTGCCGCCCGCAGCACACGCGCGGCGAGCTGGAAGCGGGTGGCGTCGGCGAGCAGGCGCGAGGCCGGTTCCAACCCGATGCGAAGGCCGTGGTCGGTCAGCAGCCGGCCCGCGAAGGCGTGGTACGTGGAGATCACCGGTTCGCCCGGCGGGTTGTCCGGGTCGATCGTGTCCGGGTCGGTGACCCCCGCCTTGACGAGCGCCTTGCGGACGCGCTCGGCCAGTTCACCCGCCGCCTTGTTGGTGAACGTGAGACCGAGGACCTCCTCGGGTGCGACCTGCCCGGTGCCGACGAGCCACACCACGCGGGCCGCCATCACCGTGGTCTTGCCCGAACCGGCTCCGGCCACGATCACCTGCGGGGCGGGCGGTGCGGTGATGCAGGCCGTCTGCTCCGGAGTGAACGGGATGCCGAGGAGCTCCTTGAGCTCCTCGGGGTCGGTGATACGGGCGGGCACGTCGAAGAGGCTATCGGCGGCCACTGACAGCGGTTGCCGCCTCGCCTGCCGTGCTGGAAGAACCCCTGGTCAGCGCGTGTGGTGCGGTGCATCACACGCGCCCGCACACCTGCATGCGCAAGTGTCACTCCACCACGTGACGGCCCTCCGGCCGTGCGCTGCAGGAGGCCCGGAACGCGCAGTGCGCGCAGTGCTGCCCGGCGGTCGGCGAGAAGCGCTCGTCGAGGACCTTGCCCGCGGCGGTGGCCAGGAGGTCGCCGACCCACTCCCCCTCCAGTGGCTCCTGGGCCTGGACCTTGGGCAGGGTGTCGCCGCCGTCCTTCTTGGCGGCGCCCTGCCTCAGGTGCACGAGTTCGGCGCCGCCCGGTTCGGGGCGCTGACCGCCGAAGGCTTCGTCGGCGGCTCCCTCGCGCACGGCGAGCTGGTACACGGCGAGTTGCGGGTGGCGCGCCACGTCGGTGGAACTGGGCGCCTGCTTGCCGGTCTTGAAGTCGACCACGTAGGCGCGGCCTTGGCCGTCCCTCTCGACGCGGTCCATGGAGCCGCGGATGCGGACCTGGTAGTCGCCTGCTTCAAGGGTCACGTCGAAGTCCTGCTCGCTCGCCACCGGCGTGCGTCCGGTGCGGTCGGCGACATGCCATTTCAGGAAGCGTTCGAGCGCCATGCGCGCGTTGTCCTGCTCCTGAGCGGATTTCCACGGCGCGTCGAAGGCCAGCGCGTTCCACACCGAATCGAGCCTCTCCATGAGGACGTCGAGATCGGCCGGGGTTCGTCCGGATGCCACCTCGTCGGCGAGGACGTGCACCACGTTGCCGAAGCCCTGGGCGGCGGTCGCGGGTGCGTCGGCCTTCACCTCGCGGCCCAGGAACCACTGCAGGGCGCAGGTGTTCGCGAGCTGGTCGAGGGCGCTCCCGGACAGTGCGACCGGCGTGTCTCTGTCGCGCAGGGGCACTTTGCTCTCGGTCGGGTCCCACATGCCCCACCAGCGGTAGGGGTGCGCGGCCGGCACGAGGGGCCGGCCGTCCTCGTCGGCGAGTGCGGCGAGCCGGGCGAGCCGCCGGGCGGCGGCCTGCCTGAGCGCGTCGGACACGCGCGGGTCGACGGTAGTGGCGCGCAGTTCGGCGACGAGCGCGGCGGCGGACAGCGGGCGGCGCGGACGGCTGGTGACGTCCTTGGGCTCGACGCCTAGTTCGGTGAGGAAGCGGGAGGGCTGGTCTCCGTCGTCGGCGGGTGCCTTCACGGCGGTGACGACAAGGCGTTCGCGCGCGCGGGTGCAGGCGACGTAGAACAGACGGCGTTCCTCGGCGAGCAGCGCACCGGGGGTGAGGGGTTCGGCGAGTCCGTCCCGGCCGATGCGGTCCGCCTCCAGCAGGGAGCCGCGGCGGCGCAGGTCGGGCCACAGTCCGTCCTGGACGCCCGCGACGACGACCAGGCGCCACTGCAGGCCCTTGGAGCGGTGCGCGGTCATCAGACGTACGGCGTCGGGACGCAACGCCCGGCGGGTGAGCGTGTCGGCGGCGATGTCCTGGGCCTCGGTCTCCTCCAGGAAGTTCAGGGCGCCCCGGCCGCCGGTGCGTTCCTCGGCGCGCGCGGCGGTCGCGAACAGGGCGCACACGGCGTCGAGGTCACGGTCCGCGTTGCGTCCGGCCGCGCCGCCACGCCGGGAGGCGCTCTCCAGGCGCCTGGGCCAGGGCGTGCCGTCCCACAGGTCCCACAGGGCCTCTTCGGCCGTACCGCCGCTCGCGAGGCGCTCACGTGCCGTGCGGAGCAGCCCGCCGAGGCGCTGGGCTCCGCGCGCGTATGCCGGGTCGTGGGCCACCAGCCGCTCCGGCTCGGCCAGCGCCCGCGCGAGCAGTTCGCTGGAGGGGGGCGGTACGGGGTTGCCGGCGGCCCGCTCCTCGTCCCGCAGAGCGCGGCCGAGGCGGCGCAGATCGGCGGCGTCCATTCCGGCCAGCGGGGAGGAGAGGAGGGTGAGCGCGGTTTCGGTGTCGAGCCACGGCTCGGGGACGGCGCCCTGTTCTCGCGCCGACTCGGCCTCAGGCTCTCGCGCCGCCGCATTCGGCTCGGGTTCTCGCGCCGCCGCATTCGGCTCGGGTTCTTGCGCCGCTTCCGGATCAGGCCGACCGTGCTCCGCGCCCACGGCCTCCACTGCCGACGCCACCGCGCGCAGTGCTGTCAGCAGCGGAGTCACCGCCGGTTCATGGCGCAGCGGCAGGTCGTCACCGTCGATGTCCAGCGGGACCCCGGCGACCGTCAGGGCGCGGCGGACCGCCGGGATGGTGCGGGCTCCGGCGCGCACCAGGACGGCCATCTCGCCCCATGGCACACCGTCCTCGAGGTGGGCACGGCGCAGGATGTCGGCGATGGTGTCCGTTTCCGCGCCGGGCGTCGGGCAGGTGAGCACCTCGACCCGGCCGCCCTCGTGGACCGCGGCGAGTTCCCGGTGCGCCCGTACCTTCTCGGCGGGGAGCCTGGTCAGGGGCATGCGCAGGGTGAGAAGCCGCGTCGCGGCCAGGAGGGCGGCGCCGGAGCGGCGGGAGGTCCTGAGGACCTCCACGGGCGCGGGTGCGCCGTCCAGGCGCGGGAAGTCGTACGGGAAGTCCAGGATGCCGCCCACGTCGGCGCCCCGGAACGCGTAGATCGACTGGTCGGGGTCGCCGAAGGCCACCAGGGTCCTGCCACCGCCCGCGAGTGCCTTCAACAGACGCACCTGCGCGGCGTCGGTGTCCTGGTACTCGTCCACGTAGACCGCGTCGTACCGGGCGGCCAGCTGCTCGGCGACGTGGGGGCGGCGGGCCAGCAGCACCGCGCGTTGGACGAGCTCCGCGTAGTCGATCACTCCCTGGAGGTCCAGGACGTCCAGGTATTCGGCGAGGAAGGCGGAAGCGGCCCCCCAGTCGGGGCGGCCGATGCGCTCGGCGAAGCGGCGCAGGGCGTCCGGGCCGAGGCCGAGCTCACGGGTGCGGGCCAGCACGGCGCGGACCTCGTCGGCGAAGCCTCGGGTGGTCAGGCAGGCACGCAGTTCGTCGGGCCAGCGCACATGCGCGAGGCCCAGGCGTTCCAGGTCCGGCTGCCCGGCGAGCAGCTCACGGACGGTCACGTCCTGTTCGGGGCCGGACAGCAGGCGCAGCGGTTCCACGAAGAGGTCGCTGTCCTGGTGGGCGCGGACCAGGGCGTAGCAGAAGGAGTGGAACGTGGTGGCCTGGGGCGCGTGTGCCGCGCCGGCGCGCAGGGCCATCCGGTCGCGCAGGTCCATGGCGGCCCTGCGGCTGAACGTCAGCACGAGGATGCGTTCGGGGTCACCGCCACGGGCGACTCGGGCGGCGACGGACTCGACGAGCGTGGTCGTCTTGCCGGTGCCGGGACCCGCGAGGACGAGCAGCGGGCCTGCCTCGTGGCCGGCCACGGCGCGCTGCGCCGTGTCCAGCGCAGGGGGCTCGATCCGGGACGGAGGTGTACGCACCAGTCGGTAGGCGCCACGGCTCCCCTGCCGCACCTGTGGGTGCGGCAGGCGCCTTGTGGAGAAGGAGGAGCTCACGTGGTTCGCCGGTCCTGGTGGTCGTACTCGGGCTGTCCGATGTCCGCGCGGGGCGGCGTCGGGGGCGGGGCCGGGTCGCTCGTGTCCCCCGCCGTCACGAATCCCCCGCCGCACGAACGTACGGCATCTCACGGAGGTGCCGCGTATCCCCCGTACGGGGCATGGATTCCCCTCCGCCGCGGCCGGTGGCGGAAGCTGTCAGGTGTGACCCTGCGCACGCTCGCCGCCGTCCCACCGGGCCCGCCGCATGTCGACGCGCGGCAGATGGCTCCCGGAGGCGTGACCGGTTTCACGCAGCGGGGTTCCCTCCTCCCGGTAGTGGTCCAGCGCCTCCAGTTCATGGCCGGGCAGCAGCACGCCGTCCGCCCGGATGACACGCCACCAGGGGACGGCTCCGCCATAAAGGGCCATCACACGGCCCACCTGGCGCGGACCGCCCTCCTCCAGCCACTCGGCCACATCGCCGTACGTCATGACGCGCCCCGGCGGAATACGTTCGGCCACGTCAAGGACCCGTTCCGCGTAGTCCGGCAGCGTGTCCGCCGGAAGGCTTTCCTCGCTCATCCGCCCCATCCTGCCCCACCCCACCGACAATGAGATGTGAGAGTGGGCGAGCGTATGCCTCGCCCTGAGGCAGCGCTTCGGGCAGACTGTGCGCCCCCGCATTTGCACCCTGATGCCCCCGTGTGTCGGGTGGACATGCCACCATCGTGCGGGCGGTGACTGGTGATACGAGATCAAGAAGAGACGATGAAGCAGCAGGGCGTGCATCCCGACGGTGCGGAGGGCACCTCTGAGGGTTCGTCGCGCCCGGACACCGCTGACGGCGGCCGGAAGGCAAGCGAGATGGCAGACGACGGCGCCGACGAGCACCGTCAGGACGCCCACTGCGACGCGGTCGAGGGCGACGAACCGCTCCTCCCCGCGCGCGTGCACCGGCCTTCGGACCTGATGCGCTTCCTGGTGGGCGTGCTCTCGATCGTGGTGCTGCTCGCGATCGCGGCCTTCGCGCACGGCACCACGTCGGGGCTCGAACAGGACATCAACAAGGGCACTGGCCAGGCACCCGATCTGCTGATCAAGATCGCGGGCCTTGCCTCGAGCATCGCGATCCTCCTGGTGCCGGTCGCCTTCGCCATCGAGCGGCTCATCAAGAGGGACGGGCTGCGCATCGCCGACGGTGTGCTCGCGGCGGTGCTCGCCCATGGCGTGACGCTCGCCACGGACCTGTGGGTGGCCAAGGCCGCCCCGCCCTCCATCCAGGACGCGCTGACCCAGCCCTCCCCCGGCGACATCCACGCCCTGACCGACCCGGTGCACGGCTATCTCGCGCCCGTCATCGCCTATATGACGGCCGTGGGCATGTCACGCAGACCGCGCTGGCGGGCCGTGCTGTGGGTCGTACTGATGCTCGACGCCTTCTCGATGCTGGTCACCGGCTACACGACCCCGTTCTCGATCATTCTGACGGTGCTGATCGGCTGGAGCGTCGCGGCCGCAACGCTGTACGCGGTGGGCTCACCGAATGTGCGGCCCACCGGGCGGACCCTGATGGCCGGGCTGCGCACCGTGGGCTTCCGCCCGGTCAGCGCGGCGCGCGAGGACATGCAGGACACCACCGACAACGGCGACCGCGGCCGGCGCTACTTCGTCACGCTGGAGGACGGACCGCCTCTCGACGTGACCGTCGTCGACCGCGAGCAGCAGGCTCAGGGCTTCTTCTACCGCGTGTGGCGGCGGCTGACGCTGCGCGGCATCACCACGCGCAGCAGCCT
Source organism: Streptomyces sp. NPDC047022 (assembly GCF_040644155.1). Classification (NCBI taxonomy): domain Bacteria; kingdom Bacillati; phylum Actinomycetota; class Actinomycetes; order Kitasatosporales; family Streptomycetaceae; genus Streptomyces; species Streptomyces sp. NPDC047022. The sequence goes on from NZ_JBEYVV010000003.1 coordinate 299,293, forward strand.
GCAGTCGCTGCGCCAGGCCCTGGAGCAGGAGGCGCTCCTCGCGTACGCGGCCATCGCGGCAGGCGCCAACGCGCCGAGGCTGATCGCGACCTCCGAGCTCGGCCCCGACGCCGTGATGCTCGTCTACGAGCACACCGGCGGCCGGACCCTGGACCAGCTGCCGGACGAGGAGATCACGGACGAACTGCTGCACGACACCTGGCACCAGGTACGTGCCCTGCAGTCCCGGCGCATCGCACACCGCCGGCTGGCGGGTGACGCCATCGTGGTGGATCGTTCCGGCACCGTCGTCCTGACCGACCTGCGCAACGGCGAGATCGCGGCCGGTGACCTGGTGCTGCGGATGGACATCGCCCAGTTGCTGGCGACGCTCGGCCTGCGGGTCGGCGCCGAGCGCGCGGTGTCCTCCGCCGTCGGCGTACTGGGCCCGGACGCGGTCGCCGACTGCCTGCCCATGCTGCAGCCCATCGCACTGACCCGTTCCACGCGCGCGACGCTCAGGAAGCTGGCCCGGCAGCGGGCCGAGCGCGAGCGGGAGGCGGTCCTGGAGGCGTCCCGCCAGACCAGGGCGGCGCGGTCGCAGGAGAGCTCCGACGGCGCCGAGGCGGCCCTCGACAAGCACGGCAAGAAGGCCGCACGCGCCGAGCAGCGGGCCGAACAGCGAGCGGAGAAACGGGCACTCGACGAGGCGCTCGACGAGGCGCGGGAAGAAGACCTGCTCACCCAGATCCGCCACCAGGTGCTGCGGATCCGGCCGCAGGCCCCGGTGGAGCCGGCCCGCCTGGAACGGGTACGGCCCCGCACACTGATCAGCTTCATCGCCGGCGCCATCGGCGCGTACTTCCTGCTGACGCAGCTCACGCACATCGAGTTCGGCACGCTCTTCGCCAACGCCGAGTGGAGCTGGGTCGCGGCGGCCGCCCTCTTCTCCGCTCTGAGCTACGTCGCGGCGGCGATGGCGCTGCTGGGCTTCGTACCCGAACGGGTGCCGTTCTGGCGCACCGTGGCGGCGCAGGTCGCCGGGTCGTTCGTGAAGATCGTGGCTCCCGCGGCGGTCGGCGGTGTCGCGCTCAACACGCGCTTCCTTCAGCGTGCGAAGGTGCGGCCGGGCCTGGCGGTGGCGAGCGTCGGCGCGTCGCAGCTGTTCGGACTGGGCTGCCACGTACTGATGCTGCTGTCGTTCGGCTACCTCACGGGCACCGAGAAGACCCCGTCCCTGTCGCCGTCCCGTACGGTCATCGCCGGTCTGCTGACGGTCGCGGTGCTCGTCCTGGTGGTGACGTCGGTGCCGTTCCTGCGGAAGTTCGTCGCCACGCGTGTGAGGTCGCTGTTCGCGGGAGTGGTGCCGCGCATGCTCGACGTGCTGCAACGGCCGCAGAAGCTGGTCACGGGCATCGGCGGCATGCTGCTGCTCACCGCCTCGTTCGTGATGTGCCTGGACGCCTCGATCCGGGCCTTCGGGCATGAGGAGCCGACCACTCTCAGCCTGGCGAGCGTCGCGGTGGTCTTCCTGGCGGGCAACGCGCTCGGCTCCGCCGCTCCGACGCCCGGCGGGGTGGGAGCGGTCGAGGCGACCCTCACGGTCGGTCTCATCGCGGTGGGCCTGCCCAAGGAGGTCGCGGCGCCCGCGGTGCTGCTGTACCGGCTGCTGACGCTGTGGCTGCCTGTCCTTCCGGGCTGGCTGTTCTTCAACCATCTCACGCGCAAGGGCGCGCTCTAGGACGCCTGCTGAGGCGTGCACACGGGCGTGGCCCAGGCTGCGTGCCAGGGACGTCCGTTCGCGCGGCGGCTGCGGGGCCGCCGCGGCGACCGCCGTGCAACGCGACACGCGGTCCGCGGCAAGGGGACTCACCCACACGGACCTTGTCCCGGGGCGCCCGGCGCCGGGCGACCGCACGATGGGAGCATGCCGAACCCTCACCGGATCCGCGCCCTCTCCGTGGCCGCCACTGCCGCCCTTGCGTCCCCCTTCCTGACGGGTTGCGCCACCGCGACCTCAGGCAGCGTGGACCTGTCGCCCCCGACGCGGGACTTGTCGGACCAGAAGCTGAACTGGACCGACTGCACCGCGCCGTCCGAGGCCGAGGGGGGCGGCAGCGCCCCCGCGCCCCTGCCCGACGGCACCCGTTGGCAGTGCGCGACCATGAAGGCGCCCCTGAACTGGAACAACCCGGGCGGCGCCACGATCGGCATCGCGCTGATCCGGGCGAAGACGAGCGGCCCGCCCAGCCAGCGCATAGGCTCGCTCATCTTCAACTTCGGCGGCCCCGGCGGCTCCGGCGTCGGCGCGCTGCCCGCCTTCGCGCAGGACTACTCGACCCTGCGCACCCGCTACGACCTGGTGAGCTTCGACCCGCGCGGCGTCGGCCGCAGCGCGCCCGTGCTCTGCAAGACCGACAAGCAACTGGACGTGTTCTTCCAGCAGGACGCGACACCCGACACCGTGGCCGAGCAGAAGGCGCTCCTCAACAACACCAGGCAGTTCAACAACGCCTGCGAGACGCGCTCCGGCAAGGTGCTGCCGTACGTACGCACCACGGACGCGGCTCGCGACATGGACCTGATGCGCCAGGTCCTCGGTGACACCAAGTTGCACTACTTCGGCATCTCGTACGGCACCGAGCTCGGCGGCGTCTACGCGCACCTGTTCCCCCACAACGTCGGGCGGGCCGTTCTCGACGCGGTCGTCGACCCGACGGAGAACCCGGTCCAGAGCTCTCTGGGGCAGGCCAAGGGGTTCCAGCTGGCGCTCGACAACTACGCCCGGGACTGCACCTCGCACCCCGGATGCCCCGTCGGCAAGACGCCGAAGGACGTGGAGAACCGGATCGCCGAACTGCTGAAGAGCCTCGACACCAAGCCGCTGCCCGGGATCTACCCCCGGAAGCTGACCGAGACCGCGGCCACCAACGGCATCGCCGAGTCCCTGTACTCCAAGGACTTCTGGCCCTACCTCACCGAGGGCCTGCAGCAGGCGTACGCAGGTGACGGCAAGGTGCTGATGCTGCTGTCGGACTCGCTGAACGGACGCAACGAGAACGGGCAGTACAGCAATCTCATCCCCGCCAACATCGCCATCAACTGCGCCGACCAGAAACCCCGCTACACCATCGCCGATGTGAAGGCGCAACTGCCGCAGTTCCGCGCCGCCTCACCGCTGTTCGGCGACTTCCTGGCCTGGGGCCTGCTCAGCTGCGTCGACTGGGCCGTGCCGGGAGCATGGAACCATCCGACCGTGAGCGCGCCCGGTGCCGCCCCGATCCTGGTGGTCGGCAACACCGGTGACCCGGCCACCCCGTACGCCGGGGCGAGGAGGATGGTGGAGGCACTGGGCAAGGGAGTGGGTATCGAGCTGACGTACAAGGGGCAGGGACACGGCTCCTACGACAGCGGCGACAAATGCGTACAGAACGCCGTGAACAACTATCTGCTGAATGGGAAGGTTCCCTCGCTGGGGACCGTCTGCACCTAGCCGCCGGACCCCGCTGCGGCCGGATCCCCCATCCGGCCGCAGCGGGGTCCAGGCAGGAGCGCCGCCCGTAGGCACACACCAGAAAAGTGCAGGTCAGCGAGTTATCCACAAGCGGAAATAGGCTCGGCTCGATCTGTCTACTATGGCCTGACTGCTCCTCGCGGATCCGAGCGGGGAGCGCGTCAGGGGGGTGCACATGTCACTTTTCGTACGATGCACCGCCGCGATCGCCGCCGCGGTGCTGATGACCGGCTGCGGCAGCGGCTCGTCCGGCGGAGGAAAGGACGACGCGAAGAGCGGGTCCGGCTCGCGCTCGGCACCGCCGCCCGCGGCTTCCTCGGGACTGCCGTCCTCGCTCACGTCCCAGAAGCTCGGCTGGGGCCGCTGCACGGGCGCATCGGCGCCGGGCGGCGCCTGGCAGTGCGCGACCATGAAGGTGCCGCTGGACTGGTCGAAGCCGGACGGCGGGACGATCGGCCTGGCGCTGATCCGCTCCACGGCGACCGGCGGCGAACGCATCGGCTCGCTCCTGTTCAACTTCGGTGGTCCCGGAGGCTCCGGCGTCTCGACCATGCCCGCGTACGCGGCCTCGCTCACCAAGCTCCATACGCGCTACGACCTGGTGAGCTGGGATCCACGCGGAGTCGGAGCGAGCGAAGGGATCCGCTGCCGCGGCGACAATGCGATACAGGCGGCCGAGTCCATCGACGCGACGCCGGACAACGCCGCCGAGGAAAAGGCGTACCTCGATGACGCCGCCGCCTTCGGCAAGGGCTGCGCCAAGGCCGCGGGCAAGCTGATCTCGCACGTCTCGACGACCGACACCGCACGCGACATGGACCTGATGCGCCAGGTCCTCGGTGACACCCGGATGCACTACTTCGGGATCTCGTACGGCACCGAACTCGGTGGTGTCTACGCGCACTTGTTCCCGAAGAACGTGGGAAGTGTGGTGCTCGACGCGGTGGTCGACCCGACCGCCGACAGCATCGGCCACGCGAAGAACCAGACCCGTGGCTTCCAGCGTGCGCTGGACGACTACCTCAAGTCGACCGGGCAGGACCCGCAGCAGGGCTCTCGGAAGATCGCGGACCTGCTGAAGCGGATCGACGCAAAGCCGCTGCCGACATCGTCCGGCCGCAAGCTGACCCAGTCCCTGGCCGTCACCGGCATCGTGCTGCCCCTCTACAGCAAGGACAGCTGGCCCGCGCTCACCGTCGCGCTGCAGTCGGCCGAGGCGGGCGACGGTTCCGCGCTGCTGAGACTCGCCGACGGCTACGACGAACGGGATGCCTCAGGGCACTACGGCACGACCACGCATGCCCAGCGGGCCATATCGTGCCTGGACGACAAGCAGCGGCCCACACCTCAGGAGGTGAAGAAGCTGCTGCCGGAGTTCGAGAAGATCTCCCCCGTGTTCGGCGACTTCCTGGGCTGGGACACGGCGGGCTGGTGTCACGACTGGCCAGTGGCCGGGGAGTTCGACCACCCCGAGGTCAGTGCCGCGGGCGCGGCCCCTGTGCTGGTGGTGGGCAACACCGGGGACCCGGCGACGCCGTACGAGGGCGCTCGGAAGATGGCCGACGGCCTGGGCAAGGGCGTCGGTGTCGAACTGACCTGGAAGGGAGAGGGCCACGGGGCGTACGGCAGCGGCAGCGGCTGCGTCGACTCCACGGTGAACGAGTACCTGCTGAACGGAAAGGCCCCGAAGGACGGCAAGGTGTGTTCCTGACGCCCCTGGCGTGGACAGGTTGACGACGGAGGCCCACGGCAGCTGAGTGGGTCACAGCCGTGGCAACGGGGACCGGACAGTTGACCTGAACTCGTGTCGTCCCGGCATCACTTCTCGGCCCGCTGGGTGATCGCCGCCTCGGTACAGTCCCCCAGGAACTCGTACCAACGGCGTTCGAGGCATACGTAGCGCACGTCCGCTTCGACGAGGCTGAGGAAACCCGACACAGTCTCGGTGAGACGTTGTTGCAGCCCCGGGTCGGCCAGCGTTCCGTCTTCGGCGAAGGCCTGGTAGCTGTCGGGCACGCTGAACATGTCCGGGTAGACACGGGTGCCCAGGTGTTCCAGGGGAATCCTCAGGGTCCACAGCCCGCGGTTGCCGCCGACCAGCGACGGCGAAGCGGAGACGAGCATCGCGTGTTTGGTCTTGAACGGCTGCGGCCGGACACGCGAGACCCAGTCGATCGCGTTCTTCAGCACTCCCGGCACGGAGGCGTTGTACTCCGGCGAGGAGATGACGAAGGCGTCGCTCTGATCGAGTCGGTCGCGCAGGGCGAGGGCGCCGTCCGGCAGCCCTTCGCCGGCCTCCATGTCGCCGTCGTACAAGGGCATGTCGAAGTCGCGCATGTTGGCGAGGTCGACGGCGGCACCGGTGTCGGAGATGATCCGGGCCACGAGGGAGGCGAGGCGGGCGTTGGTCGAATCGGCCCGCAGGGCCGCGCCGAAGACCAGGAAGCGCAGCGGGCCGGGAAGCGTGTCCGTGGGCATGGATCCGTCCTTCCGTCGCGGGCAAGCGCCTCCGAGAGGGCGCCCCTGCGACCAGTGTGGTTCCCCGGCTGACGTCACGCGACAGGGCCAGGACCCGAGGGAACGAGCCGGTCAGGACGAGGGCCCGACCCTTGACACCGGTCGGCAATGACAGAAGCCCACGGCATCCGACCTGGTCAGAGCCGTGGGCTTCTTCTGTCTCGCCGGTCAGCGAGACCGCTGATCAGTAGACCGGCTTGTGCGGTTCGATCTGGTTGACCCAGCCGATCACGCCGCCGCCCACATGGACCGCGTCCGCGAAGCCCGCCGACTTCAGGACCGCGAGCACTTCCGCACTGCGGACACCCGTCTTGCAGTGCAGGACGATCTTCTTGTCCTGGGGGAGGCTCTCCAGGGCGGTGCCCAGCAGGAACTCGTTCTTCGGGATCAGCCTGGCGCCCGGGATGGCGACGATCTCGTACTCGTTCGGCTCGCGGACATCGATGATCTCGATGTTCTCTCCGTCGTCGATCCACTCCTTGAGCTGCTTGGGAGTGATCGTCGAGCCGGCCGCCGCGGCCTGGGCTTCCTCGGAGACGACGCCGCAGAAGGCCTCGTAGTCGATGAGCTCCGTGACGGTCGGGTTCTCGCCGCAGACGGCGCAGTTCGGGTCCTTGCGGACCTTGACCTGGCGGTACTGCATCTCCAGGGCGTCGTAGATCATCAGTCGGCCGACGAGCGGCTCGCCCGTGCCGGTGAGGACCTTGATCGCCTCGGTGACCTGGATGGAGCCGATGGACGCGCACAGCACGCCGAGGACGCCGCCCTCGGCGCAGGAGGGAACCATGCCCGGCGGCGGGGGCTCCGGGTACAGGCAGCGGTAGCAGGGGCCGTGCTCGGACCAGAAGACGGAGGCCTGGCCGTCGAAGCGGTAGATCGAACCCCACACATACGGCTTGTTCAGCAGCACGCACGCGTCGTTGACCAGGTATCGGGTCGCGAAGTTGTCCGTGCCGTCGACGATCAGGTCGTACTGGCTGAAGATGTCCATCACGTTGTCGGCCTCGAGCCGCTCTTCGTGCAGGATCACGTTCACGTACGGGTTGATGCCCTTGACCGAGTCACGCGCGGACTCGGCCTTGGAGCGGCCGATGTCGGACTGGCTGTGGATGATCTGGCGCTGAAGGTTCGACTCGTCGACTTCGTCGAACTCCACGATGCCGAGCGTTCCCACGCCGGCCGCGGCCAGGTACATCAGCGCCGGCGAGCCCAGTCCGCCGGCGCCCACACACAGCACCTTGGCATTCTTCAGCCGCTTCTGCCCGTCCATCCCGACATCGGGGATGATCAGGTGGCGGGAGTACCTGCGGACCTCGTCTACGGTGAGCTCGGCAGCCGGCTCGACCAGGGGTGGCAGCGACACGGGGACTCCGTTGGTCGGTCAAACACTACGGTTGTTCTACCCGTAAACACTGCCACGCCCTTCTTCATTCCGAGACACCCGTTCCGATGCGCGAGACGATTTCGTCCCAGTAGCCGGGCATCGTCTCGAAGGGGTCGACGCGACCGCCCTGATCCGTGCGGTCCGTGAACCAGATCGTCGCGGCCCCCTGCCAGCGCGCGATGCGCAGCGCCTCCTCCAGATGGCCGCGGGGCACACCGTGCACGAAGTGGCAGAAGCGCTCGGCCGGGTAGTCGGCGGTCCATTCGGCCACCTGCGACCAGCGGTAGTCGCTCCAGGAGCCGCGGTAGGTGACCAGTTGGTCGGCGTTCTCCGCGTATCCCGGATACGGGTGGCTGCCGTGCCCCAGCACGATGTGCCCCGGGGCGGGTGCGAAGAGAGTGCGGAGCGCGGTGACAGCGCGGCGGATCTCGGGAAGCGCGGCCCGTTCGGACGGGCAGCGGTCCAGCAGGAACCCGTCGGCCCGGTACCAGTCGAGATACCGCTGTGCCTCGGAGATCAGTTCGGCCGGCAGGCGTGCGCCGTACCTGACGTCGAGGTGGCCCAGGACACGGACACCGGCGTTGTGCAGTCGTCCCGCGGCCTCCAGGCAGTGCGGGTCGGGCCGTGTGCCGGGACCGTCGCTCACATTGAGGACGGCCCAGTGCACGGGGGTGCCGGGGCGGGTGAGTTCACTCCATTCCAAGGGGGCCACGAGGGGGTGCGCATAGCCGGGGATGCCGAGGCCGGCCCCGAGACCGGTGCTCGCGGTGCCCGCCGAGGCACTGGTCAGATGCGGCATGCCGCCTCCATCCAGATGTCGGCGAGCGACTCCTCCAGGTTGATCCGGGGTCGCCAGCCCAACCGGTCGCGGGCGGTACGGACGTCTGCCTGCTGCCAGCTGCCGCAGCCGTCCGGATAGGGGTAGGCGATCGGCGGGGCGTGCTCCGGGTCGTTGCGCGGGTGTCCGATGGACGGCCGCATCGGGCCGGCGGGGCCGTCGAGTTCGTGCAGGTTGCCGCCGTAACCGGCCACACGGGCGAGGACGGCGGCTGCGTCGCGGAGGCGCACGGCGCGGCCGGAGCCGATGTTGATCACACCTTGGGCGGCAGACAGGGACGCCGCGTGGACGGCGCGGGCGACGTCGCGGACGTCCACGAAGTCACGCTGGACGCCAAGTCCGCCGAGCTTCAGTTCGCCGTCGCCGGACTGCATGGCGCGGCGCAGCGCCTCGGCGAGGCGGCCGAGCGGGGATCCGGCGGGGGTGCCGGGCCCGGCGGGCGAGAAGACTCGGAGCACGACGGCGTCGAGTCCGGAGCCGAGGACCAGTTCCGTCGCGGCGAGCTTGCTGACGCCGTAGGGGCCGCCGGGGCGCGGGATGGCGTCCTCGGCCGTGGAGGAGCCGGGCTGGCTGGGGCCGTACTCGGCGCCGCAGCCGATCTGCACCAGGCGGGCCCCGCATCCGCTGCGGCGCAGGGCCTCGCAGATCGTGGCGACGGCGACGGTGTTGTGCCGGGTGAGTTCTCGTGCACCGCCGCGGATGGCACCGGCGCAGTTGATGACGACCCCGGGGTGCACGGCGTCCAGGAAGCGGGTGAGCGCGCCGGGGCTGCCGGAGGCGAGGTCGAACCGTACGTCGGCGTCGTCGCCCCGGCCGAGCGCGGTGAGCTGCACGGCGGGGTCGGCCAGCAGGCGGTCGGCGACGAATCGGCCGAGATATCCGTTGGCTCCGATCAGCAGGACCCTCATCGGGCGGCTCCCGGGGCGGATTCTCCGGTTCGGGAGGTGATCATCTGGCGGTCTCCTTCAGGGGTGGTGCCGTGGGATGAGAGGGCCCGCGGTGTCGGCCCCGCGGGAGAGGGGTGCCGGGACGGAGGTCCGGGCGGCGGTTGCGGCTCATGACGTCGGTGATGGGGTGTCGTGAACCGTCGCTCAGGGGGATCCGGGCGGGCGGGCGTGGGAGGAGGCCCGGGTCAGGGTGCGGACCGCGTGGGCCAGCAGGGTGAGGGCGGCCAGGGCGCAGCTCAGGGCCGGGACGGCGTCCGCGCCCCAGCCGTCGGCCAGCGTGCGCACCGGCACGGCCAGGATCGAGCAGCCGGGCAGCCGGCCGGCGAAGACCAGGGCCATGGCCATCGCTTCGGCGGCGGCCGCGGTGCCGAGGGCGGCGGCGGGGGCGCGCCGGGAGCCGTGGGTGATGAGCAGCCGGGCGAGCAGCAGCAGTGCGGCGAGGGCCCCGGCTCCCGCGTACTCGGCGGGTTCGCCGAGCAGCGCCCCGCACAGTGCGAGCAGCACGCCCACGGCGCACAGGAAGAGTCCGAACGCGCCGAGGAGCACCGGTGTGACCGAGGACGCGAACTCCCGAAGGCCGCGGCTGGCGGCGAGTTTGCGCCGCACGCTCACCGAGAAGAGGCGGGCGCACCAGACGGCGGGGGCGCAGGCCAGCGTCAGGGCGAGGACGGACGCGGTGGCGTGGGGCCAGGAACCGTCGGGGCCGCCGTCCAGTGCCGCGCGCAGCAGCCCGTCACCGAGAACGGCGTATCCGAGCAGCCAGCCCGTCCACGCCACCGGCGCGATGGACGGGACGCGGGCGGGCGCGCGTACGGGACCCCGGGCGGGTGCGCGCAGCGAGCCGCGGGCGAGTGCCGCGCGCAGGCCGAGCGCTACGGCCACGGTGCCGAGCGCGGCGACGACGAGATGGAGCCTGCCTTCCGTGAAACGCAGCCCGATGACCGTGGCCGCGGACAGCGCGCCCGGGAGCAGGGCCGGGAGTTCCCAGGCCCAGTGTTCGGGCGGGACGTCCACGGTGGCGGGCCGCGAGGGTGACCCGTCGCCGTCGCGTGGCACGCGCGCGTACATCTCCTCCGCGAGGGAGAACACGTCCCGGTGCCGGAAGCGGGCGGCGGTGCGGTCGGTCAGGCCGTGTGCTTCCAGAGCGGCCGCGATCTCCAGGGGGTCGACGGCGTGCTCGCACAGATCCCGGTGCTGGTGCATCAGGGTCTTGACGGGGTCGGCGGCACCGCGGCGGGGGCCGGGGCCGCCCGGGGTGGAGAGGTGGTCCAGTTCTCCCACGTCTGTCATCGCGCGCCCTCCGCCGCCGTGACGGGTTCCTGGGACCGGCCGGTGGCGCGCACGGGTGCCGTGGTCCCGTCGGGCGCCCATGCCCAGCGCGGCCTTCCGCCCAGCGCCCGGGTCCCGGTCCACAGTCCGGGCACGTGCGACTCCGCCGGAGCCCCGAAGGGCAGGGGGTCGCCCGCTTCGTCCACGAGCACTCTCCGCACCGGCGCGTGGGAGACGATCTCCAGATAGATGCCGTGGAACGCCTCGACGTTCTGTTCGACTGTGAACAGTTCGAGGGCTCGTGCGCGGGCGGCGGCGCCGAGGCGTTCACGGCGCTCGGGGTCGCGCAGCAGCGCCACGCACGCCTGCGCGAGCGCCCGCGGGTTGCGTGGCGGCACCACGAGACCGGTACCGCCGATGACCTCCACCACCGCGCCCGCGTCCGTTGACACCGTCGCGCGGCCGCAGAACATGGCCTCCACCAGACTGGTCGGGAACCCTTCGACGACGCTCGACAGCACGACGACCGCCCCGGCGGCGTAGACCTCCGCCAGGTCGGGGGCCTCGGGGCCGCCGGCCTCCTCGAAGGAGACCGGGTTGTCGCCGACGTCGTGCACGCCCTCGGCCTCGTCGGGGAAGAGCTGGGCCGCCAGCGCCTTGCAGTGGCCGAGGTAGGCCTGGCCCTCTGCGTCAGCCGGGGCTCCGACCAGCCTCAGCCGCGCCCTGGGCACCTCCTTGCGGACCTCCGCGAAGGCGTGCAGCAGGGAGACGAGATCCTTGCCCGGCTCGACCCGGCCGACCCAGACCAGCGTCCAGGGGTCCGAGCGGTCCGCGGACTCCCCGACCTCCGTGAACCGGGATGCCTCCATGCCCGGGTGGACCGTGCGCAGCCGGGACCGGTCCGCGCCGCACCGTTCCTGCCAGCGACGGGTGTGGGCGTTGCCGGGAGTGATGCAGGCGGCCGTCCGGTACACCTCCGCTGCGAGCCGACGGTGGAACGCGGCGAGCAGCGTGCGCACCGGCGACGTCCCCTCCGTCGCGCCCAGCGCGCCCAGGTAATGCGCCCGCAGCTGTGCTCCGTACTCGGTGACCAGCAGGGGAACCCCGGTGAAGTGTCCGGCGAGCAGCCCGGTGAGGGCCGCGGCACCGCCGGAGGTGGCGTGGCAGAGGTCGACCGCGCCGAGTGTGTCGTCCTCGTACCAGTCGAGCGAGAGGGGGCGCAGAGCGCGTTCCACCTGGGCGGCGATGTCGAGCAGATCGGAAACGCGCGCCGTGCGCGGGGCGTGCGGAGCACGGCATGCGTGCTCCAGGGCGCGCAGGGCGGCCTCGGAGCGCAGGGCGCCGGTCAGTCCGCCCACGTCGCGGGCGAGTTCGGCCAGTGAGTACAGAGCGCTGCGGAAACGGTCCGCCTCGGGATCGGCCGGTCCGGACGCCGAGGACGCCTCCGGAGGCGCCGCGGACCCGGGTGCCGTGCACAGTACGGTCGCCAACTCCCCGTAGACCTCGGCGAACCGCCGCCGCGCCCGGCGGCCCAGTGCGGCCCCGTCTTTCCCGGCGGTCCACAGGGGCGCCGTCCGTACCCGCCCGGCGCCCGGCGGCAGCGGGACCCAGCCCTCGGCCTCCTGGCGCTCGGTGCGGCTGAGCGCATAGATGTCGAACTCATGCTGCCCGAGCCCGCGCACGAGCCGGTCGCACCAGAGTCCGGCGTCACCGATCACATACGGGTAGCCACCCTCCGTGATGAGTCCGATGTGCACGAGTGCACCCCCGATCTCCCGTTGGGGAGCCGCCGTTCCCCTGGCGGCTCGCAGCGGGACGAACGTATGCGGACATGGCGGTGGCGCGATGGACGGTTGTCCATCGCGCCACCAAAAGGGGTGAACGGACGTAACTTTCCCGCGCGCACCGCGTTCAGTCGCGCTAAGAGATGGCCGGATCACGTTTGGTCGCCGGAAACCGTCCCACGGAACGACCGTTCGGGGACGGTCCCAGAACGGGCGGTCCGTTCGGGGACGGTCCGTTCGGGACCGCCCGTTCGGTGGTCGCGGGCCGAGGGGCTGGCCGTCCGGGGACCATCAGTCGCGAACCACCGGTCCCCCGCAGGTCCTCACGCCGCCGACGGCTCCCCGCGCGCCGCCCACCGCCGGGCCGCGACGGCCGGGTCCAGGGCCGGCACGGCGGCCAGGAGCTGTTTCGTGTAAGGGCCGCGCGGTGACCCGTACACCTCGTCGGCAGGCCCGTACTCGACGATCCGCCCGCGCCACATCACCGCGACCCGATCGCTGACCTGGCGTACGACGGCCAGGTCGTGCGCCACGAAGACGAGCGCCAGCCCGAGTTCACGCTGCGACTCGCCGAGCAAGGCCACGACCTGGGCCTGGGTGGTGACGTCGAGCGCGGAGACCGGTTCGTCGCAGACGACCCCGGCGTCGGGTCGTCGAGAAGCAGTGAGACCGATCAGCTGGGCCGACGGATCACAGGGAAAGGAGCCGACCGGCCGCAGAAGGAAGGAAAACGCGCGACACGAACGCCAGGGGCGGGCGTCAGCGTCAGTGGATGTCGGCCACGCAGAGCGCGGTCACGCCGATGAGCGCCAGCTCGATGGCAGCGCGGGCGGAGGCGTGACGGGACGACATGGTTGAAATCCTGAACGAACTGTTTGCGTATACGTCGTCAGTGTGACGCAGGTAGCACGCCTCAACCTCGGGGGAAGGGCCACGGGTTGGGCAGGCAGTGGATGCCGTCGTGGTCGAGGAACTTCGTCTGCTGCTGCATGACCGGCGCCAGCTCGCCGTCCTTGTCGCAGCTCACATGGCCGTATCCGAGGCGGTGCCCCACCTCGTGGTTGATCAGCATCTGCCGGTAGGCGTACATCGCGTTGCCGTACGTCGTCGAGCCCTGGGCCCACCGGTAGGCGTTGATCATCACGCGCTCGGTGGAGGCCGAGTCGCACGAGACGTTTTCCTCCGCCGTGTCGAGGTCGGACTTGGCGCACCAGACGGCGGTGGTCCCGGGACTGGCGAGCGTGATCACGAAGTCTGGCTTGCCCGAGGAGACGCGCTCGAAGGTACGGGCTCCCTTGTGTGCCCAGCTGCGGTCGTCGTTGAGAGTCTTCTGGACGGCCTCGGCGAACAGCTCTCCGTCGAGGCCGAGCCCGTTCTCCATGTCCACGCGGTAGGTGTACTTGTGACCCGTGCCGGGCGCCTTGGCCGAGCCGGGGACCACGGAGAACGTCCCCGGGCCCTTCAGCGTGGCACCGAGCGGGTATTTGACGGCCATCGCCTGCGCGTACGCCAGCGGCGTCGCGTTGGGCCCGGCGGAGGGACTCTGCTGGGGCTCGGCACCGTGGATGTCGCGGGCCGGGCTGGTGGCCCGGGACTGAGCGGTGCTTCTTCCCGCCCCTTCGGCGAACTGACCGGCGACGACGACCGCGAGCACGGTGACGACGGCGGCGGCCGTGATCCCGGCTGCCGTACGGCCCTTGCCGCCCGTCCTGGGCGGCGTCTGACCGGTCTCGGTCGCGGCCGTGCCGTCGGTCCCGGCGGCCGCCTCGCCCCCCTCCGCGTCCGCCCCGGCTTCACGGTCGCCGGTGGGCGGGCCGGGCGGGGAGCCCGGTGTGACGCCTCGGCGTGGCGCGAATACGTCGTCGTCGAAGGCGTCGACGTACTCCTGGCGGGGGCTTCCGGAACGCGACCGCTGGTGCGGGATGCGGGGTATGGAGCGCCCCGGGGCGACGGCCCCCGGCGGTGCGGCCTGAGGCGGTGCCGCAGCGGGTGCCGTCCCGCGGCCGAACTCTCCCCAGCCACCGCCGGGTTCACGCTGCTGCGGATGGCCGCCCCGGACCCCCGGGGTGCCGTGCGCCGGGGTCCCGTCCGGGAAGCGCGGCACACCATGCGCCGGAGTGCCGACCGGGTGCAGCGGCACTCCACCGGCCGGGGCCCTCTCGGACGGGCGCGGAACGCCGGGGTCCGCAGCCCCGCCCGGGAAACGGGGCACTCCCCGCGCCGGCGTACCCTCCGCGTACCGCGGAGCTCCGCCCGTGTCCGTATTCGAGTTCGCGGTGTCCGCGTTCGTCCTGTTGCCCCGCCCCTTGCGGCTGTGCCGTCCCACGCCGCGCCTCAGCTCCCCGCGCCCTCGGTGTCGGATCCGTCCGTCTTCTCGTCGCTCCCGGCCGCCGCTGCGGCCGTCGTCTCGGGCAACTCACCGGCGTCCGCGAGCAGTTCGCGGAACGCGGTGGCCACCACATCGGGATACTCCATCATGGCGACGTGCCCCGCCTCCGGCAGTGTCAGCAGCCGGGAGTCACGGAAGGCCCGCGCCGCCCGCTGGGCCATGCGGAACGAGACCAGTTGGTCCCTGCCTCCGTAGACCAGCAGCGTCGGCGCGAGCACCCGCTCCGCCTGGCGCCACAGACTGTGCTGCCCGCCCAGGGTGTAGGCGTTCACGATCCCGCGCGCCGAGCGCGCCATCGCGTCCCAGAAGTACGGCAGACGCAGCCGCCGCTCCATCTCCTCCACCGCACTGCGGAAGCCCTCCGGGGTGACTCGTGCGGGGTCCCCGTAACACAGCGCCATCACCCCGAGCACGCGCTGCTCAGCCGTCCAGTCCCTGGTCCAGCGGGTGAACAGCGAGGCGACGCCGGGCAGTGCGAGCAGTCCCGTGGGAACGGCACCGCGCTGGACGAAGATCTCCGGGAGGGCCGGCGAGACCAGCGTGAGAGTGCGGACGAGATCGGGTCGCACGGCCGCCACGCGGGTGGCGACGGCACCGCCCATCGAGTTGCCCAGGAGGTGCACCGGTCCGCGCCCGGCCGCGTCGAGAAAGCGGATGACCGCGCGCGCGTGCCCCGTGACGGAGTAGTCGCCGTCGTCCGGCGGCGGCGAGTCGCCGAAGCCGGGCAGGTCGACGGCCTCGCCGTCCACGAGCCCGTCGAGCCGGGCCATCAAGGCCGACCAGTTCCGGGAGGAGCCGCCCAGTCCGTGGAGGTACAGCGCGGGCGGAAGTCCCTCACGCCGCGGCGGCCTCGACCGCACCGTCAACGTGACTCCCGGCAGCCCCACCGACCTGACCCGTTCGCCCTGCTCGACCGCGACGGGCGACACCTTGGGGAGCACATTGGAGGCCGGCACGGACGGCAGTTCGGTCGAGGACATGCCGCAATGTTACGAGACGATCACGTAGTGGCTCGCGTGGCGGCTGTCACAGTCCACCGCGGGGCCGCGGGCCGCGAGCACCCCCGGGCCGCCACCGGCGCCACTCCGGCACACGGCGATGCATGGCGATGCATAGCGTCCCGATCGGGTGTCTCCTAGGCTCGTACCAGGGCACCCGTGTGTGGACCCTGCCTCTTTCAGGGACATTCCAGGAGTTCTACAGGAGTTCTAGGAAGGGAGCCCGCCATGACCGTCGACCCCACTGATCCCGAGACGTTCGACGACGAGGGGACCGAGGCCGCCGAGCTCGACGTGGAGGCCCCGGAGAACGACGCCGCCGAACAGCTCACCGAGCTCTCACCGGAGGGGGACGACCGCCTGACGGAGGAGGAGGTCCTGCGCGCCAACGAGGCGGACCTCGTGGAGCAGAAGCGCGTCGTGACCATAGATGAGGACGACTACCGGTGAGACACGAGGACGGCTACCGGTGGGACGCCCGGGACACCGGTGATCGGTGAGTGCCCCCGAGGTACGAGATCCTTGAGACCGGGCATGAGATCAGTGAGGTAGACACCCAAGGGAACCGTGCCCACCACCCGGCAGCGGGGCGCTTTTCGTCCGCCCTGCCCCATTCCGCGCGCTCCGCGCCGCTTTCGCCGCGGTCGGGTCCATGAAATTCTGCGTTCGCACCGCGCACAGCAGGGTTACCGAAAAGTACGATGGCAGCGCGGCGCACACCGCATGTGGACGATTTTGGGAGGCGGCGTGACAGCCATCGAGCAGACAGAGGCGGCACGCCCGCGGGGCACACGCCTGCCGCGCCGTGCCCGACGGAACCAGCTGTTGGGCGCCGCCCAGGAAGTCTTCGTGGCACAGGGGTACCACTCGGCCGCGATGGACGACATCGCCGAGCGCGCCGGCGTCAGCAAACCGGTGCTCTACCAGCACTTCCCGGGCAAACTCGACCTCTATCTCGCCCTGCTGGACCAGCACTGCGAGGCGCTGCTCCAGGCCGTACGCGGAGCGCTCGCGTCGACCACCGACAACAAGCAGCGCGTGCGGGCCACCATGGACGCGTACTTCGCCTATGTGGAGGACGACGGCGGCGCCTTTCGGCTGGTCTTCGAATCGGACCTGACGAACGAGCCCGCGGTGCGCGAGCGCGTCGACAAGGTCACGGTCGAGTGCGCCGAGGCGATCTGCGAGGTCATCGCCGAGGACACCGGTCTGTCGGAGGCGGAGTCGATGCTGCTGGCCTCGGGGCTGGGCGGCCTCGCCCAGGTCGTGGCGCGCGCATGGCTGCACAGCGACCGCAGCGTGCCGCGCGAACAGGCGGTGCAGTTGCTGACGTCGCTGGCCTGGCGGGGCATCGCGGGATTCCCGCTGCACGGCAACGAACAGCAGCACTGATCGCCACGCCCCCGGGGCGTGCGGCCGTGGCGCGGTTTTGTTCCCGGTCGCTGTTCGCTCCTGGCGTTCCGGAGCAGAGCGTGTACGTCCCCTCACCGGGCTAATGTGTGCAGGTACGGCGCGGACGGCCGCGCACATCACTGACCGTCGGAGGGACAAAAGCCGTGGAGGTCAAGATCGGCGTGCAGCACGCGCCCCGCGAGATCGTTCTGGAGAGCGGTCAGACTGCCGAGGAGGTCGAGCGCGTCGTGGCCGAGGCGCTGGCCGGCAAGTCGCAGCTGCTGAGCCTCGTGGACGAGCACGGCCGCAAGCTCCTCGTCCCGGCCGACCGTCTCGCGTACGTGGAGATCGGCGAGCCGGCCCCGCGCAAGGTGGGCTTCGGCACGCTGTAGTTTTCGGACAAAGTCCGGACCGTTCGCGGTCCGAGCACAGCGGCGGGAGGTCCCGGAGGCGAGTCGCCTTCGGGACCTCCCGTTCTTGCTGTCCCGGCCCCTCCCGGCCCTCGGCTACTCCGTCCGGCGTTCGTTCCGGACCGGAGACACACAGACGGAGCACAACTTCCCCAGGGCGCAGGATTGCGTTCCGCGCGCCGCGGGTAGTACCGGCTACGACCGATTTGCCCAGGCAGCAGCCGTGCGGGAGGGACATTCGTCATGCTCTTGGAAGCACTCGGCTCCGCCGTCCTCGGGTTCGCCCTGGCGTGGGCGGCCGCGCACCGGCTGGCCCATCGGCTGCCGGCACGTGCCCTGGTGCTGTCGACCGGCGTGGCGGGTGCTGTCTTCGGCGCGTTCGTCACCCACAGCGCACTGGGAGCGGCCGACCTCCTGATCGTCCTCGTCGGCGCGCTCGTCGTCTCGGCGGCCTCGTTGTCGCTGCTGCTGCGCCCCGCGGAAAGATTTCGCCGCCGGTCGGCGACGGCCTGAGGCCGGTCGCCGGGCCCGGCGACGCCGGGACAGCACGCGGGGCGCCTTCGAGGACATGCCCCGACGAGATGCCCCGAGCGACCGATGAAGAGATGCCCCCAGCGGCCGATGAAGCGGTGCAGCCCGGACGGTCCGGGCAGACCGCGAGAGGGCCGCAGACGCCCGGCGGCGCGCCCGGACGGCAGGTGCGCGAGGTGCGCCAACCCTCGCGAGGCCACCGCCGGGGTCGATGACCAAGCGGGTCCGGCACGGTCGGGTGCGGTTCAGTGGCGCCCCGAGGGGCGCGGGGACGTGTCGGTATGCGGCTCCGCCGCGCGGGCGCGACCGGCCACGGCGGACCCGCAGATTTCGGACCGCGATTCCCGCGGAGCGCTCAGGCAGCCAGCCCCAGGGCTGACATCCGCTTCGTGTGCGCCTCGGTGATGCGGGAGAACATCCGGCCGACCTCGGCCAGGTCGAAGCCGTCCGCGACGCCGCCGACGAGCATGGTCGACAGCGCGTCCCGCTCCGCGACCACCCGCTGCGACTGCGACAGGGCCTCGCCCATCAGCCGTCGCGCCCACAGTGCCAGTCGGCCGCCCACCCTCGGGTCGGCATCGATCGCGGCACGCACCTTCTCCACGGCGAAGCCCGCGTGCCCGGTGTCGTCGAGCACCGCCAGGACGAGTTCGCGCGTGTCGGAGTCCAGGCGGGCCGCGACCTCACGGTAGAAGTCACTGGCGATCGAGTCGCCCACGTACGCCTTGACGAGCCCCTCCAGCCAGTCCGAGGGTGCCGTCTGCTTGTGGAAGCTGTCGTACGCCGCGACGAACGGTTCCATCGCCCCGGTCGGCTCGACCCCGATCTCGGTGAGCCGGTCCCGGATCCGCTCGAAGTGGTGGAACTCGGCGGACGCCATCTTCGCCAGCTCCGCCTTGTCCGTGAGCGTGGGGGCCAGCTTCGCGTCCTCCGCGAGCCGTTCGAACGCCGCAAGCTCGCCGTACGCGAGCGCGCCGAGCAGGTCCACGACCGCGGCGTGGTACTGAGGGTCGACGGAGGCCTTCGCCCAGTCCTGGGCGGCGACCGAGGTGGGTTCGGCGGTTGCGTCGGGAACGTTGTCAGGCGTCGTCATGAAGCGCACAATAGCCCGCTCGGCGGGCACGGGAAGGCCCTGCTCAATCACTGTGACGACGGCTACGTGACCGAATCGGCCAACACATGTGCGGGATTCCGGGGTATGGTGGTAATGCGCCTGCCGAGTATTCGACGGGCCGCACGTATGAGGATGCCCGGTCGGTGGCCCGATCGGCTCCGACCCGACAGCCCTCCCTGTCCGTACGGCACTGTGCGTACGGAGTCCGGAGGGACCCTCAGCGGTACGAGCGCTGGAGCGTCGGCGTGGTCCCGTGCCACAAGGCCCGTCCCCCAAGCAGGCCGACGTCATCGGTACGGTCACGACCCCCGCGTTCGCCTCGCACCGCGTACACAGAAGAGGCAGCACCCTGACTACGACTTTCAGAGATCTCGGAATCCTTCCCGAGACGGCCGAAGCCCTTGAAGCAGTCGGCATCGTCACCCCCTTTCCCATCCAGGAGATGACCCTCCCGGTCGCCCTCTCCGGCACCGATGTCATCGGCCAGGCCAAGACCGGCACGGGCAAGACCCTCGGATTCGGCCTTCCGCTCCTTGAGCGCGTGATCGTCCCGGTGGACGTCGAGGCGGGCCGTGCAAAGCCCGAAGCGCTCACCGATGCTCCCCAGGCGCTCGTCGTCGTCCCCACGCGCGAGCTGTGCACCCAGGTCACCAACGACCTGCTGACCGCGGGCAAGGTGCGCAATGTGCGCGTCACCGCGATCTACGGCGGCCGGGCCTACGAGCCTCAGGTCGAGGCCCTGAAGAACGGCGTCGACGTGGTCGTCGGCACCCCCGGCCGACTGCTCGACCTGGCCGGTCAGAAGAAGCTGAACCTGAAGCACGTCAAGTGCCTGGTCCTCGACGAGGCCGACGAGATGCTCGACCTGGGCTTCCTGCCCGACGTCGAGAAGATCATCAACATGCTTCCGGCCAAGCGCCAGACCATGCTGTTCTCGGCGACCATGCCGGGCGCGGTCATCGGCCTGGCCCGGCGCTACATGTCGCAGCCCACGCACATCCGGGCCACCGCCCCGGACGACCAGGGCGCGACGGTCGCGAACATCGCGCAGCACGTCTACCGCGCGCACTCCATGGACAAGCCCGAGATGATCGCGCGCATCCTCCAGTCGGAGGGCCGCGGACTCGCGATGATCTTCTGCCGTACGAAGCGCACGGCTGCCGACATCGCCGAGCAGCTCCAGCGGCGCGGGTTCGCGTCCGGCGCGGTCCACGGCGACCTGGGCCAGGGAGCGCGCGAGCAGGCCCTGCGGGCCTTCCGCAACGGCAAGGTGGACGTGCTCGTCTGCACCGACGTCGCCGCCCGCGGTATCGACGTCGAGGGCGTCACTCACGTCATCAACTACCAGTCCCCCGAGGACGAGAAGACGTATCTGCACCGCATCGGCCGCACGGGCCGCGCGGGCGCGTCGGGTACGGCGATCACGTTCGTCGACTGGGACGACATCCCGCGCTGGCAGCTGATCAACAAGGCGCTGGAGCTGGGCTTCAACGACCCGGTGGAGACGTACTCCACCTCGCCGCACCTCTTCGCCGACCTCAGCATCCCCGAGGGCACGAAGGGTGTCCTGCCGCGCTCCGAGCGCACCCGCGCGGGTCTCGCGGCGGAGGAGCTCGAGGACCTCGGCGAGACCGGCGGCCGGGGAGGACGCGGGAGCCGCACGTCGGCCCCGTCCGCGGAGCGCGAGCGTCCGGCGCGCGCGCCGCGCCGCCGTCGCCGTACACGGGGCGGGGAGCCCCTCGGTACGCCGGCCGGCGCAGAGGCCACGGATGCCACGGATGCCACGGCGGCAACTCGGGCCCCGGAAGCGGCCGATGGCGAGGCAGCACGCACACCTCGTCGCCGTCGCCGCATGCGCGGCGGGATGTCGGCGGAGCCGGTCGCCGCGGTGACCGAAACCACTCCGTCCGCGGCCCCGGAGGCGGCGGACGCAGCGGTCGCGGCCGTGGAGACGGCCGATTCGGTCAAGCCGCGCCGCCGCCGCACCCGGAAGACCGCCGAGACGGTTCCGGCCGCCGCCGTCGTGGAGGCCCCGGCCTCGGAGGCGGCTCCCGCCGCCGCTGTGGCCGTGGTGGACACCGCCGAGGCGGCGGAGGCGGAAGTCAAGCCGCGCCGCCGCACCCGCAAGACGGCGGAGACCGCTCCGGCCACCACCGAAGCCGAAGCCGTCATCGACACCGCCGAGGCCACGGAGGCCAAGCCCCGCCGCCGCACCCGCAAGGCAGTGGCGACCGAGGCCGAAGCCGCCGCCGACACCGCCGAAGCGACGGAGGCCAAGCCCCGCCGCCGCACCCGCAAGGCAGTGGCGACCGAGGCCGAAGCCGCCGTGGACACCGCGGAGGCCACGGAGGCCACGGAGGCCAAGCCGCGCCGCCGCACCCGCAAGACGGCGGAGACCGCTCCGGCCACCACCGAAGCCGAAGCCGCCGCCGACACCGCCGAGGCCACGGAGGCCAAGCCCCGCCGCCGCACCCGCAAGGCCACGGCCGCCGAGGCGGCGGTCGACGCCGTCGAAGGCGAGGCGCCCGCCAAGCCGCGGCGTACGCGGAAGACGGCCGAGCCCGCCGTGGAGAGTGCGGAGACCGCTCAGGCCACGGAAGCCAAGCCGCGCCGCCGTACGCGCAAGGCCACGGCCGCCGCCGAGCCCGAGATCCCCGCGCAGACGGCCGAGGAGCCCGAGGCCAAGCCGCGCCGCCGCACCCGTAAGGCGGTGGCCGCCGAGCCCGAGATCCCGGCTCAGGCGGATGACGCTCCGGCCAAGCCCCGGCGTCGTACGCGCAAGGCCGCGGAGCCTGCCGAGGGCTGACGCGACAAACGCCCGACGGCCCGTTTCCACCACCCGTGGAAGCGGGCCGTCGGCGTTTCTCCCGCCCCATGAGGTGCGACAGAGCGCGATGTCACCCCGAGCCCGTCCCGCCCCCACACGAACCCAACCGACCGGTAACATCGCCTCCATGAGCCGTCCCCCCACCTTCACTCCTCCCCCCGGCGTCCGGGCGCACCACCTCGTCACGGACCGCGGGGAGTTCGCCGTGCTCGAAGCGGACGCGGCGACCGCGCGGGTCAAGGGGACTGCCGTGCTGCTGCCCGGGTTCACCGGCAGCAAGGAGGACTTCATCGTGGTGCAGCCGCTTCTCGCGGCGGCCGGGTACCGGAGCATCGCCGTCGACGGACGGGGGCAGCACGAGTCCCCCGGTCCCCGGGACGACGAGGCGCCGTATGCGCAGGCCGAGCTGGCGCGGGACGTGCTCGCGCAGGCACGGGCCCTTGCAGGCGGGCCCGTTCATCTCCTCGGGCACTCCTTGGGGGGTCAGATCGCCCGGGCCGCCGTCCTCCTCGACGCCTCCCCGTTCCTCTCGCTCACGATCATGTCCTCAGGACCGGCCCAGGTCGCCGAGGGCCAGCAGCAGCGAGTGAAGCTGCTGCGCGACGGCCTCGCCGTCATGACCATGGCCGAGGTCTGGGAGGCGATCCAGGCCATGGAGCCGCCCCAGGACGCCGACGCCGGGGACATCGACGAGGGGCTCTCCGACGGGGACGACCTGCGCCGCCGCTGGCTGAACAACAGCCCGGCCCAGCTCATCGCCACGGGCCGCCAGCTGTGCGAGGAACCGGACCGCGTGGCGGAGCTGGCCGCCATCGGCCTGCCGCTGCATGTGCTGTCCGGCGATCACGACGACGCCTGGCCCGTGGAGCTCCTGGACGACATGGCCCTCCGGCTGGGCGCCGAGCGCACCGTCGTACCCGACGCGGACCACTCCCCCAACACGGACCAGCCCGCGGCGACCGCTCGCGCCATCGCCGCGTTCTGGGACCGGCTTCCCGCGCCGTCCTGACCGTTCGAGCCGGAGCCCCTGCCGCCCGGTGCCGCAACAGGCAGCGTTCGCCCCGTCCTTGACGGGCAGAGGTTGCCTGCCGCGGCCCTAGTACTGCCCCTGCAGATACCCCCAGAAGCCGTCCCGCAGCGCGCGTCGCAGGTCCGACTGGCCGCGCAGTGAGTACTGGAGCAGCGCCTCCGCCTCCACCAGCAGATCCTGGTCGACGGAACCGGGCAGATAGGGGTGGCCGGGGAGCAGGTCGGCCAGGGACTCCCGGCCGCGCGCCGACAGCCATTTCGCCGCGATCTGCGCGCCCACGAAGCGGACGTCATCACGCGTGGGGCGCGCCGCGGACGACGCCTCGTAGGTCGCGGCCGTCCGCCGACTCACATACGGCTTGAAGAAGTCGAGCTCAAGGGTGCGCTGACTGTCGACCTCCCACAGCAGCGGTTCCGCCTGGTTGCGGCCCTCCGGCGCCTCGATGCCCCACAGGTGCACACGCGCCCCGTATCCCTGTGCCGCCTCGACCGCCGACACCAGGTCCTCGTCGCCGCCGATGAGCGCGGCATCGCTGATGGCCCGGTGCCGGGCCAGTGACTCGAGGTCCGACCTGATGAGGGAGTCGACGCCCTTCTGCTGGTTGTTGGCGTTGAGGTTGCCGAGCCGCACCTTGACGTCGGGGAGTTCCGCGATGGACTGCTGCTCCGCCGTGTGGATGCGGCGGCGCGCGCCGTCGTACCAGTACACACGCAGCAGTCTGCTGTCCGCGAAGATCGTGCGCGCCTTGTCGATCAGCGCCTCGATCAAGCCCTCGGCGTCCAGGTCGAAGGCCCGGCGGTCCTCGGTACCGGCGATGAGGCGTCCGGCGGCCGCGTACAGATAGCCGGCGTCGACGAAGATCGCATGGGTCGAGGGCGTCTTCGCCACTTCGGCGAGCATGCGCTGGAGCAGCTCGTTCGTACGGTCGATACGGGCGCCGAGCGCCGCGAGGTCGTCGTTCATACTGCGCCCATTGTCCCGGCGGTCACGCTGCGGACACAACCGAGCGGCATCGGTGCACGGCCCGCTCGGACCCCCTCGCCGTAACGCTCGTAACCTGCGAGTCATTAGCGACTCGAAAATTTTCCTTAGCGTAGGGAATGTTTGTAACAAGCATCCCGTTGACTCACTACAGGAGGGGGCACACCACCGCCCCACGCTCCGCACGCCAGTAGTTCTCCTCACGGAGGATGACCAGACGAAGGGAGAAGCTTTATGCGCTTCGAAATCATGCGACTCGACGACGTCGACGGCACGCCCGTGGACACCACCGTTGTGGACGCCGCCTCCGTCAAGCAGATCGTTCAGCATGCCGCGGCCATCGGGCAGCGGCTGTGGATCCGCCCGGCCGATCCGTCCGTCGTCTCGTAATCCGCACGACGTTCGCCGGTTCGCCGGTTCGAGACTTCTCAGCCCCGTACGGCATCTGTGCCGTACGGGGCTGAGCGCGTCACGGGGCGCGCACTGCGGAAACGTTCAGCCTCCGTGGATGACCTGTGTGATGCCGTTGATGATCTGCTGCACGGCGATGGCGGACAGCATCATGCCCGCGAGCCGGGTCACCAGGACCACACCGCCGTCCTTGATCACCCGGATGATCAGCAGCGAGTAGCGCATCACCAGCCACAGCACTACATGGATCGCGAGGATCGCCGTCCACACCGACACCTGGGTGGCCACGCTGTCGGCCTTCTGGACCGCCAGGATCACGGAGACGATCGCGCCCGGTCCGGCGAGCAGCGGCATGCCGAGCGGCACCAGGGCCACGTTGACGTCCTTGGTCTGCTTCGGCTCGTCGGTCTTGCCGGTCAGCAGGTCGAGGGCGATCAGCAGGAGGAGCAGTCCGCCCGCGATCATCAGGGCGGGGACGGAGACATGCAAGTAGTCCAGGATCTGGTGACCGAGGACACCGAACACCGCTATGACTCCGCCGGCCACGCAGACGGCCTGGAAGGCCATCCGCTTCTGCACCTTGGCGGGGCGCCCGGCGGTGAGCGCGAGGAAGATCGGGGTGATCCCGGGGGGATCCATGATCACGAAGAGGGTGAGGAACAGGGAACCGAAGACAGCGACGTCGAACATGAGGGCCTTGCGAGGAGTACGGACGAGGACATGACGATGGGCACGCCGTGTCCACCGGAAGTCGTCGCGCCGTGCGGCGCGTGACGTCGAGGACGCGTCGGCTGACGCCGGGCGACCTCAGGAAGGGGAATTACGGCAGAGCTGGTGGAACGGGGGATTACAGCGCGGCCAAGGACCAGGAACCTGAGGGCCAGGAACTAAGGCGGCGGGCCCGGGGACACGATGGGACTAGGCGCTCCGCCGCCCGCGTCCACCCGTGCCCGGCACCGGGAACGCCCCGGTGGCGCGCCGCGTGATCTCCCCGTAGACCTCGGGATCGGTGGTGAACTGCCCGGGCACGCAGGTCTTGCGGCTGCCGTGGTAGTCGGAGGACCCCGTGGCGAGCAGGCCCAGTTCGCGGGCGAGACCGCGCAGCCGCGCCCGGGTCGCCGGGTCGTGGTCCATGTGGTCGACCTCGATGCCGTCGAGTCCCGCTGCGGCGAGGTCGGCGATGGCGGACTCCGGCACGGTCCGCCCGCGCTTGACGGCGGCCGGGTGCGCGAAGACGGTGACTCCGCCCGCCGCCTTGACCAGGCGGATCGCCTCGAACGGATCGGTCTCGTGCTTCTCGACGTACGCACGCCCGCCGTCGGCCAGCCATGCGGGCGTGAACGCGTCCGAGACGCCGTCCACGACGCCGAGTTCGACCAGCGCGGAGGCGATGTGCGGCCGGCCCACCGAGCCGTCGCCCGCGATACGGGCCACCTGCTCCCAGGTGATCGGCACGCCCAGTTCCCGGAGCCTGGCGATCATGGCGTGGGCCCGCGGCACCCGGTCGTCCCGCACCAGCTCGCGCTCGGCGAGCAGTTCGGATTCCTCCGGGTCGAAGAGGTAGGCCAGCATGTGCATGCTGATGCCGTCCAGGCGGCAGGAGAGTTCGGCGCCGGTGACCAGGGTCAGCCCCTCGGGGAGGGCATCGATCGCCTCCGCGTGGCCGCGGGTGGTGTCGTGGTCGGTGAGCGCGACGACGTCCAGCCCGGCCGCCGCGGCAGCCCGCACCAGCTCCGCCGGGGTGTCCGTACCGTCGGAGGCGGTGGAGTGGGTGTGCAGATCGACGCGCACGACACGGACTCCAAGCGGTGACGGGACGGAAGGGACGCTCCAGGATAACTGGCTTCCAGGGTCCCGTGTGTCACACCCGCTACCGGGACGAGCCCCCTACGCCTCCCCCACGCTCCCCGCTCTCCGTGTCACGGCTTCAGCAGGCGCGGCGACAGCGCCCCGCAGGGCAGCAGGTCCACTTCGGCACCCGCGTCCCGCAGGTCGGTCAGCACCAGTTCGTCGTACATGAGGATGCCCGTCTGCTCGGGCCAGACCACCGCCCACAGCCACAGGCCCAGCGCCTCGCCTGCGAAGACCGCGCGGTCGACGGGGCTTCCGGAGACATGCCACAGCGGCGTGGGGCGGCCCGCGGCCAGCACCTTCGCCTGCGGCGGCTTCTCGACGTTCAGATAGGGGCCGGGGTCCGGGCCGTCCACGCCGGCGTACCGGGCACCGAGCCCGACGCCCAATTCCTCGGCGACCAGGATCAGCTCCCCCATCCCGCCGAGCGGCCCCGGGCCCGAGCAGGCGACCGCGGTCGCCTTGCCCCCGCTGCGGTCGTCACCCGCGTAGGCCACGCCCGTGAACAGCCAGCCCACCGGCAGCGGCCACGGCATCCACACCGGCACCTTGGCGCGGTGCACCACCACGCTGAGGGCCTCGACGCTGGGCGGGATCACGGGCTGCAGCGGATGCACGTTGCCGTGCACATCGCACTGCCAGGAGTCGGCAAAGAGTCCGGGAGCCCTGACCCGGCCACCACACTTCGGGCAACTGGGTTCGCCCCTCATAGGGCCCCACGGTCCTCCCCGTCCAGCGCCACGTCAAGGACGATCACCCGTCCGGAGTGCGCCTCGCACGTCTTGTTTCACCGGTCATAATTAGATGTAGGTTGCATTAATTAGCTCGTCTAACATAATATGTGCAGACGCCAACGATTCATTCGGCCAACCGAAGACCGAAGGACCGCGAGAAGACTGCGAGGACTCACATGCACAGCGGGAACAGCGGTACGGGAGCGCCCGCCACACCGGCCGGAGCCGAGCCGTTCGACGCGGGAGCCGGCGGCCTGCTGCGCCAGCCGAAGGCCGTCTGGGCCACGGCGGGAGCCTCCGTGGTCGCGTTCATGGGCATCGGGCTCGTCGACCCGATCCTGCCGTCCATCGCCAAGGGCCTTCAGGCCACACCCAGTCAGGTCTCCCTGCTCTTCACCTCGTACTTCCTGATCACCGCCGTCGCGATGCTGGTCACCGGGTTCGTCTCCAGCCGGATCGGCGGACGCAGGACGCTGCTGGTCGGCCTCGCCTTCGTCGTGGTCTTCGCGGGTCTCGCCGGCACCTCGGGCTCGGTCGCCCAACTCGTCGGCTTCCGGGCCGGATGGGGCCTCGGCAACGCCCTCTTCGTCTCCACGGCCCTCGCCGTCATCGTGGGCGCGGCGGCGGGCGGCAGCGCCGCGGCGATCCTGCTGTACGAGTCGGCGCTCGGCCTCGGCATGGCGTGCGGACCGCTGCTGGGCGCGGTGCTCGGCAACTTCAGCTGGCGCTACCCGTTCTTCGGCACGGCCACCCTGATGGCGATCGGCTTCCTGTGCATCACGGCGTTCCTGAAGGAGCAGCCGAAGCCGGCCCGGAAGACCTCGCTGCTGGACCCGGTCAGGGCGCTCGGCCACGGCGGTCTCGCCTCGGCGGCGGCGTCCGCGTTCTTCTACAACTACACGTTCTTCACCGTGCTGGCCTTCACGCCGTTCGTGCTGAACATGACCCCGTACGCATCCGGTGCGGTGTTCTTCGCCTGGGGTGTGCTGCTCGCCGTCTTCTCGGTGATCGTGGCGCCGCGCATGCAGAGGCGCTTCGGCTCGCTGCGCGTCCTCGGCGGCTCGCTCGTGCTGCTGGCGGTCGACGTCGCCGTGCTCGGCTACGGCGACCACACCACCGCCGTCGTCTGCACGATCCTGTCCGGCGCGTTCATCGGCGTGAACAACACCGTCTACACCGAGCTGGCCCTCGGCGTCTCGGACGCGCCACGCCCGGTGGCCAGCGCCGGCTACAACTTCGTGCGCTGGTTCGCCGCCGCCGCTGCCCCCTTCTTCGCGCCGAAGATCGAGGAGTGGACGGATGTGCACACCCCCTTCGTGGTCGCGGCGGCCACCGCCGTCATCGGCGCACTCGTGGTCCTCGTACGGCGCGACGCGCTCAACGGCGAGGCCGAGGAACTCCGGACGCGCCACGCCGCGGAGGACAGCGTCGGCGTCTTCGCCAACTGACCTGAACCGGCCATCGATTGGTGAGCTTGCTCACCAACGGACCGGCCGGACGGACCAGACAGACCGGCTGGAACAGCCGGATCAGTCCAGCGGTACGGATCGGCGGGACGGATCCCGCAGATCCGTACCGTTCGTCAGCCAGCGCTCCTGGAGGGCCGGGGCGCCGTGCACCCGCTTCCAGGCGGCCTCGTTCGGGGTCATCGGCAGCAGCGGCAGGAACCGCACCGGTTCGAGGGGCTCGTCCAGTTCCAGGTCCTCGACCAGGCCGCCCGGTTCGCCGACCAGGACCGAGCTGAACGGGGCGCCGGGCCACAGCGGCTCACCCACGTCCAGTGAGGCACCGGGGGCCACGATCACCCCCTCGACCTGCGGGGACGCGGCGAGCACGGCCAACGGGCGCAGCACCTTGTCGGTGTCGGCCAGGCCGCCGCGCACGGAGAGGACCAGCTCGGCGCGGGGGCCCTTCACCGGGTCGGCGAGCATCGCGGCGGGGTCCGTCATCGGCTGGGCGGACATGCCGAGCGTGGCGTAGCGCAGGACGCCCTCCTCCTGGAAGCGCAGCACCTCGATGCGTTCGGTACCCAGAAAGGTGACCGCGGCGCGCGCGTCCGGTTCGCCGAGCGCGGTACGCAAACGGGCCTCGACCAGAGGAAGGACATCAACCATGCGCCGAGCATAGAACTCGTCAGCAGCGGGCAAAGCGGCGCCTTGACACTTCGGCGTGCTGATACTGTTGGCCGGTGGTTTCGGGCAGCACGCAGAAGCGTCGCGATCGGGTCCCGACGCCGTACGAACTCCCCTACGGGGATTGGATCGTCCCTCACCAGGGACTGGCCGGAGGAGGTGGGGCTGTCATGGATCGAAGTCGACCGTGCAGTACCACCCGCTCTTCCGGCCGCTGATGTAGCTGCTTCGGCTCTGGCTGACCGCCACCTCTCGCACACGCGCCGCGTTTCCGTACGGATCCCCGGGGACCCGGAATCGCATCGGATTCACCCGTGCGCCACGGAAGAGCACTTCGTTTCGTTCTACCTGATTTGTCTGATCTGTCTGATCTGAGTCAAGTAGCGAAGCCGGCCACCGCAACGGTGCGGTGCTCCCCGCTTTGTGGACGTGCCAAACGTCTTCATCCAGGACGTCCTCATTCCGGGTAGTTCCACCCGTCGTCGTGTGCCTTCGCTGCTCGTCGCTCGTTGCGAAGGAGCCTGCCCCATGTCGATGATTCGTGACCTGCGCGCCGCGGTTCGCCCGTCCCGCCCGATGCCGCGCAAGGACACCGGCACGTACGACACCACGCGCGACCCCGCCACGCCGTCCGCCGTGGTCGACTGCGCCGTCTACCGCGACGGCGTGCGCGTCGAGACGCGTGCGCCGCTGTCGCCTCAGGAGGCGATGCGGCTGGTGCGGCGCGACGGGGGCTTCGTGTGGATCGGTCTGCACGAGCCGACGGAGGCCGAGTTCGCCGGTATCGCGGGCGAGTTCGGGCTGCACCCGCTCGCCGTCGAGGACGCCGTGCAGGCGCACCAGCGGCCGAAGCTGGAGCGGTACGACGACTCCCTCTTCACCGTCTTCAAGACCATCCACTACGTGGAGCACGACCGGCTGACCGCCAACAGCGAGGTCGTGGAGACCGGCGAGGTCATGTGCTTCACCGGACGGGACTTCTTCATCACCGTCCGGCACGGCGGGCAGGGCTCGCTGAGGAGCCTGCGCAGCCGGCTGCAGGACGACCCCGAGCTCCTCGCGAAGGGCCCCTCCGCCGTGCTGCACGCGATCGCGGACCATGTCGTGGACGGGTACGTCGCGGTGGCCGACGCCGTGCAGGACGACATCGACGAGGTGGAGACGGAGGTGTTCTCGCCGGGCCGCAAGGGCACGCCGCGGGGCACGGACGCGAGCCGTATCTACCAACTCAAGCGCGAGGTGCTGGAGTTCAAGCGCGCGGTGGCGCCACTGCTGCGGCCGATGCTGCTGCTGAGCGAGCGGCCCATGCGGTTGGTCGACCCGGACATCCAGAAGTACTTCCGGGATGTCGCCGACCATCTGGCGCGGGTCCACGAGCAGGTGATGGGCTTCGACGAGCTGCTGAACTCGATCCTCCAGGCCAACCTGGCGCAGGCGTCCGTCGCGCAGAACGAGGACATGCGCAAGATCACGGCATGGGCGGCGATCATCGCCGTGCCGACGATGGTCTGCGGGGTGTACGGCATGAACTTCAAGTACATGCCGGAGCTGCACTGGAAGTACGGCTACCCGGTGATCATGGGCATCACCGTGGTCATCTGTCTGGGCATCCACCGCACGCTGAAGCGCAACGGGTGGCTGTGAAGCAGGCGGCACTAGGCTGGGCGTATGACTAGCGAGCTGCTCGAGGTGGCCCTCGTAGAGGAGGCCACGAAGAAGTCCGGGCTGATCTGGGTCCAGGGCGCGGGGGCCGCTCCCGCGCGTCCGCTGTGGCACGTGTGGCACGAGGGCGCTGCCTGCGTGCTGGGCGACGGCCCGGGCGAGCAGCCGCTGACCGGTCTGGCCGACGGCGGGGAGGCCGTCGTCACGGTCCGCAGCAAGGACAAGGGCGGCCGGATCGTCACCTGGCCCGCGACGGTCGTGGAGCTGGCACCGGGTTCGCCCGAGTGGGAGGGCGCGGTCGCCGAACTCAAGGGCAAGCGGCTGAACGCCGGTGACGGCGAGGAGATGCCGCAGCGCTGGCGCCGGGAGTGCCGGGTGCTGCGGCTGGAGCCGCGCGGGACGACGCTGCCTCTGCCGGACGGCTCGCTCGCGGCCCCGCCGCCCTCGACCCCGGCCACGACACGCCTGCCGATGCCGGCGGCGCTGCCGCGGCTGCTGCGGCGCAAGCGCCGGTAGCCCCCGTCGTCCTGGCTGAGCCGTCAGGACGACGGCAGCTGCCGGCCGTAGTCCACCGTCTCCTCCTGCGGCGGCAGCGCCAGCGTGAAGTCCTTCCCCCACTCCGACAGGGTCAGCGTTCCCGCGTTGCCCGCGCGGACCAGGCGCAGCGGGTAGGGCTGCCCCTCCAGGGAGACGTCCAGTGTGCCGCCGGAGCCCTTGTCCCCGGTGATCCGGATGGTCCTGACGCCGTTCTGCTCATGGTGGCCGTCCGTCGTCAGGGCGCCGTGCAGGCTCAGGAGCCCGTCCAGCAGGAGGTCCTTGTCGGTGAACCCGCTGAAGCGCTTGTAGGCCGGGTCGGACGTCGGCACCTTCACGTACTTGCCGTCCAGCTTGTTCGCCGCGGCTTCCGAGCCCCCGCCTCCCTTCCCGCCGGCCTGCCGGTTCCAGAACTCGGCGTCGGCCTTCAGGAAGAGGTGCTCACCCACCCTCAGCAGTCCGAAGGCGCCGTTCTTCGAGGTGACCGATCCGGTGCCGCCGTCGCCCTTCAGGCGCATGTCCAGCTTGAACGTGCCGCCGTTGCTCACGACCGTCCCGGCCAGCCGCACCGCGGGCGCCGACTTCGCCGCCGCACGCGTCCGGCTCTGGATCTGTTCGACCGGCAGCTTCCCCACCCCGTTCGTCCCGGCATCTGGGTCGTCGCTGCCGCACCCCACGAGCCCGGTCCCCGCGACGACCAGCGCGCACATCGCGGCCACCAGCGCGGACCTGCGGGTACGGGGCTGGGGAATCTCAGTCACGGGTGGCGCTGCCTCTCCTGCGGAAGTCTGCCGAAGTCGGTGAAGTCCTCAACGGCAGACGGCAGCGTACCGGGGGGGACGGAACGCCTCCGGAGCTGGTCCGTGCGCGCCTCTCGCCAGGGCGTAGCGCACCGGGACGGGCTAGCCTGAAGCCCACGCGAGCGGACAAAACGGCTTAGACAGGACTGGAACAGGAGGCGCGGGCATGGCGGCAAGCGCCCCTCGTATCTTCGTCTCGCACCTGGCCGCCGTCGCCGTCTTCGATCCGAACGGCGACCAGGTGGGTCGCGTACGCGACGTCGTCGTCATGCTGCGCGTGGGGCGGCGCCCTCCGCGTCTGCTCGGCCTGGTCGTGGAACTGACCACGCGCCGCCGTATCTTCCTGCCCATGACCCGGGTGACCGGCATCGAGTCCGGCCAGGTCATCACGACCGGTGTGCTGAACGTGCGCCGCTTCGAGCAGCGGCCCACCGAGCGGCTGGTCTTCGGGGAACTGCTGGACCGCCGCGTGAAGCTGGTCGAGGACGGCGAGGAGGTCACCGTCCTGGACCTTTCCGTGCAGCAGCTTCCGGCGCGCCGCGAATGGGAGGTCGACAAGGTCTTCGTACGCAAGGGGAAGGGCGGGGCGTTCCGGCGGGCCAAGGGCGAGACCCTCACGGTGGAGTGGTCCTCCGTCACCGGGTTCTCCCTGGAGGAGCAGGGACAGGGCGCGGAGAGCCTGCTCGCCACCTTCGAACAGCTGCGCCCCGCCGACCTCGCCAACGTCCTGCACCATCTGTCCGCCAAGCGCCGCGCGGAGGTGGCCGCCGCCCTCGACGACGACCGCCTCGCCGACGTTCTCGAACAGCTGCCTGAGGACGACCAGATCGAGATCCTCGGCAAGCTCCAGGAGGAGCGCGCAGCCGACGTCCTGGAGGCGATGGACCCGGACGACGCCGCCGACCTGCTCGCGGAGCTGCCCGAGGACGAGCAGGAGCGGCTGCTGAGCCTGATGAAGCCGGACGACGCGGCCGACATGCGCCGGCTGATGGCGTACGAGGAGAAGACCGCGGGCGGTCTGATGACCACCGAGCCGATCGTGCTGCGGCCCGACGACACCATCGCCGACGCGCTCGCCCGGGTCCGCAACCCGGACCTGTCCCCCGCGCTCGCCGCCCAGGTCTATGTCTGCCGCCCCCCGGACGAGACCCCGACGGGCAAGTACCTGGGGACCGTGCACTTCCAGCGGCTGTTGCGCGATCCCCCGTACACGCTGGTCAGCTCCATCCTGGACGACGACCTGCAGCCACTGTCCCCGGACGCACCGCTGCCCCTGGTGGCGGGGTTCTTCGCGACCTACGACATGGTCTCGGCACCGGTCGTGGACGAGTCCGGCTCACTGCTCGGCGTGGTGACCGTGGACGACGTACTGGACCACATGCTGCCGGACGACTGGCGCGAGACGGAGTTCCACCTGGAGGAGGACGAGGGGGCCGCGCATGGCTCCTGAGCGCGAGAGGATGCCCTCCGGCGCGACCGCCGCCACCCGTCCGCACCGTGTCCGCCTCGACCAGCCGCAGCCGCGCCGTACCAAGGTGCTGCCCGAGTGGGACCCGGAGGCGTTCGGGCGTCTGTCGGAGCGGATCGCGCGGTTCCTGGGCACCGGACGGTTCATCGTCTGGATGACGGTCGTCATCATCATCTGGCTGGTGTGGAACATCGCCGCCCCGCACTTCCTGCGCTTCGATCCGTACCCCTTCATCTTCCTGACCCTGATGCTGTCCCTCCAGGCCTCCTACGCGGCCCCGCTGATCCTGCTGGCGCAGAACCGCCAGGACGACCGCGACCGGGTCAATCTCGAACAGGACCGCAAGCAGAACGAGCGGTCGATCGCGGACACGGAGTACCTGACCCGCGAGGTGGCCGCGCTGCGCACCGGACTCGGCGAGGTCGCCACCCGCGACTGGATCCGCTCCGAACTCCAGGACCTCGCGAAAGATCTCGACGGCGGGCGGCGCTCCGACGGACAGGCCGTATTCCCGGCGGAACGGGCAGTTGGACGTGACGTAGACGACCGCTGACGGGGCTTTCCCGAGGCCCCGCCGGGCGCCGTACCATCGTCCTTATGGTTACGGAAGACGCGGTGCGCGAAGCACTGGCGACGGTGAACGACCCCGAGATCCAGCGGCCCATCACCGAGCTGGGGATGGTCAAATCGGTGGAGATCGGCGCGGACGGAGCGGTCGCGGTCACCGTGTTCCTGACGGTCTCCGGCTGCCCGATGCGCGACACGATCACGCAGCGGGTCACGGAGGCGGTCTCCCGCGTCGAGGGCGTCACCGGTGTGGACGTCAGCCTCGATGTGATGAGCGACGAGCAGCGCCGCGAGCTGGCGACCGCGCTGCGCGGCGGCCAGGCCGAGCGTGAGATCCCCTTCGCCAAGCCCGGTTCGCTGACCCGTGTGTACGCGGTGGCGTCCGGCAAGGGCGGTGTCGGCAAGTCCTCGGTGACGGTGAACCTGGCGGCGGCGATGGCGGCCGACGGCCTGAAGGTCGGAGTCGTGGACGCCGACATCTACGGCCACAGCGTGCCGCGCATGCTGGGCGCCGACGGCCGTCCCACCCAGGTCGAGAACATGATCATGCCGCCGCAGGCGAACGGCGTGAAGGTGATCTCGATCGGCATGTTCACCCCGGGCAACGCGCCCGTCGTCTGGCGTGGCCCGATGCTGCACCGGGCGCTCCAGCAGTTCCTCGCCGATGTCTTCTGGGGCGATCTGGACGTCCTGCTGCTCGACCTCCCCCCGGGTACGGGCGACATCGCGATCTCGGTGGCCCAGCTGGTGCCGAACGCGGAGATCCTGGTGGTCACCACCCCGCAGCAGGCCGCCGCCGAGGTCGCGGAGCGCGCGGGTTCCATCGCCGTGCAGACCCACCAGAAGATCGTCGGCGTGGTCGAGAACATGTCGGGGCTGCCCTGCCCGCACTGCGGCGAGATGGTGGACGTGTTCGGCACGGGCGGCGGTCAGACGGTGGCCGACGGCCTCACCCGCACGACCGGCGCCACGGTTCCGGTGCTCGGCTCCATCCCGATCGATGTCCGTCTGCGGGAGGGCGGCGACGAGGGCAAGCCCGTGGTCCTGACCGACCCCGAGTCCCCGGCGGGCTCGGCCCTGCGCTCGATCGCGGGCAAGCTGGGCGGGCGTCAGCGGGGCCTGTCGGGCATGTCGCTGGGGATCACGCCGAGGAACAAGTTCTGACGCCGTCGAGGCAACCGGTTCCGTACGCCGATGGGGCGCCGTCCACTGACAGGACGGCGCCCCATCGGCGTATCCATGCCTGGATGGCTACGCGTAGGCCGAGATGTCGGCGATCGCGGCGAAACCCAGCCCGTACGCGCTCATGCCTCTGCCGTACGCGCCCACATGGACGCCCGCCTCCGTGGATCCGGCCAGGACCCAGCCGAACTCGGACTCGCGGTAGTGGAAGGGCGTCGGGACGCCGTCCACGGGCAGGGACAGGGTGGACCAGGAGGACCCGTTCAGGTCGTCCGCGAGGACCCACGCCGTCTCGGTCTGCTGGTCGAGCCAGTTGTCCCGCAGACCGTGGTCGAGCTGGCCCGGCCAGGTGAACGACAGCAGGCCCACACCCGCGAGCCAGGCCGCGGAGGATACGGACGTGGCCTCCAGCACGCCGGTGCCGTCCGGGCTGTGCCGTACGGGATTGGCGGCGACGGTGACCACCACCGCGAAGCGCTCCTTGTCCTCGGTGGCCTCGCTGCGCACGGAGGGCTCCTCGCCGTGCCCGATCGCGCCGTGCTCCACGGTCCCGTCGGCCGCCGTGCCCACCTGCATCAGCCAGCGCGGACCCGTGAACGCCTCGTCGAGGCCGTACCACGGGAAGGTCGCCCGGAGGTAACCGTCGGCCGTTCGCCGGGCGAAGGGGAGCTGTGATCCACCCTCCGCGACCGGCGCCTGTGCGCCCACCCGACTCGTCGTCTCCATATGCCCGGACGCCTCCTCGCTCTCGTCGGACCCGACCGGCCCGCCCCCCACGGGCGTCCGTGCTCCGAAAACGGTCCGCACAACAACTGGGCAGCATAGCCACAGCGCTGCGAACTGCCGGAAAACGCCAGGCTCTGAACACCCTCTTCAGGTCGCAATGTGGCCGTGCTCACGCCGATCGGCGTATGGTCTGCGTCACATCGTGCCGTGCCGGCGGACGTCCGCGTACGGCCTCAGGTGGCATCCGCGTCGAAGGGCGGGCGCTCCTCCGGGTCGGCCTTCTCGGGCTTCTTCGTCATGTCGACGGAGCCGGAGGACGGGTGCGAGGAGGACGCCGAGCCCGGGGATTCGACGTCTCGGCTGTTCACCGCGTCCGTGACCTCGGCCATCTCCTTGCGCAGGTCGAAACCGTTGCGGATCTCCTTCAGCCCCAGGTCGTCGCCGTCCAGCTGCTTGCGCAGGAACGTCTTGGGGTTGAGGTCCTCGAACTCGAAGTCCTTGAACTCGGGACCCAGCTCGGTGCGGATGTCGTTCTTGGCGCTCTCGGAGAACTCACGGATCTTGCGGATGGTCCGCGAGACGTCCTGGATCACCTTCGGGAGCTTGTCCGGACCGAAGACGAGCACGGCGATGACGACGATCGTGACCAGCTCGAGCGGTCCTATGTCATTGAACACCTGAAGCTCCTTGCGATGTCCTCGGCCCTCAGCCCTCGGCCCTCAGTGGTCGGTGCGGGTCTTCCGTGGTCCGGGCCGGTTCAACGGTACCCGGCGTATTGGTCGGACTGGTACTGTCCCGGCGCTCCATCGGCGTGTACCGGACGGGTTTTCCGGGTTGTTTGCCTTACGGGACGGGTTTTGTTCCCGTGCCTTTGCCGTCGATGTCAGTCGCCGCCCGCGGACCCGAGGACCAGTGTGATCGTCCGCTGCGCACCGCCACGGACGACACGCAGCCGCAGCCGGTCGCCGGGGCGGTGGGCGCGTGTCCTGACGATCAGTTCCTGCCCCGAGTGGACGCGCACGCCGTCGATCGCGGTGACGACGTCCCCGGGCCTGATCCCTGCCTTGTCCCCGGGGCCGCCCGCGACGGAACCCTTGGCGCCGACACGGGCGCCGTCTCCGGAGTAGTTCATGTCCAGGGTGATACCTATGACCGGATGGGTGGCCCTGCCGGTGTTGATCAGCTCCTCGGCCACACGCTTGGCCTGGTTGACCGGGATGGCGAAGCCGAGCCCGATGGAACCCGGCTCGGCGCCTTCGCCGGAGCCGCCGTCCGCGGAGCGGATGGCCGAGTTGATGCCCACGACCCGGCCACGCGCGTCGAGGAGCGGGCCGCCGGAGTTGCCGGGGTTGATCGGGGCGTCGGTCTGAAGGGCGTCGACGTACGACACATCACTCCCGTCGCCCTTCTCGCCGCCCGCCGTGACGGGGCGCTCCTTGGCGCTGATGATCCCCGAGGTGACGGTGCCGGCGAGGTCGAAGGGTGCGCCGATGGCCACTACCGGGTCGCCGACCTGGACGTTGTCGGAGTTTCCGAGGGGCAGGGGGTTCAGGCCGTGGACGCCGCTCACCTTGACGACCGCGAGGTCGTATCCGGTGTCCCGGCCCACCACGGTGGCCGTCGCAGTCTCACCACTGCCGAAGGCCGCGGTGATCCGGCCGTCGGGTCCCGCCGCTTCGACGACATGGTTGTTGGTGAGGATGTGTCCCTGCCCGTCGAGCACGAACCCGGTGCCGGTGCCCTGCCCGTCGGCGCCCTTGACGTGCAGGGTCACGACGCCGGGCAGCGCGTGGGCGGCGATCCCGGCGATGCTGTTCGGGGAGCGCCGCGCGGGCTCCGCCCCCGCCTGCGGCAACTGAACGTTTCCTGCCCCTGCGTCGCGCTCCAGCAGGGCGCCGACGACACCGCCGGCCCCGCCGGCGAGCAGCGCGATCAGCGCGGCCCCGAGCACCAGCGCCCTCCGGGACCGCATGCGCCGCCGCTCCTGGCCGGCCACCGGGGCACCGTTTCGCTGGAAGGGCCCCCGGGCTGCCCAGGGGTCGTAGTTCTGCCAGGGGCCGCTGATACGCGGGGCGGTCCCCGGCGGGACGGCGGCGACGGGCTCGGGCGCGGGGAGCGCCGTGCCGGTCGCGGGCGGGGCGTCCCCTGGGGGCACGGGAACCGTTCCGGGGACCTGTGCACCGGCCGGTGGCGCAGGTGTAGGACCGGGCGCGGGCACCGTACCGGGGACCGGTGCCGTAACGGGGGCCATCGCATCATGCGGTGGCACAGGTGCCGCGGGAGCAGACGGGTCGTGCGGCCCGTGCGACGGGAGTGCCGTGCCCGCCGCGGGCGTCGTCATCGCCGGGCGCTGAACGGGTGGGGCGGGGGCCCAGGGTCCGGGCTGGCCGTACGGCGGGGTGCCGTAGGCGTCGGGATCGTGCAGCGGCCTGGGGCGGTCGGCGGGGGCCGCGTGACCGTCGGCACCGGGGTGAGGGCGGCCGGAAACGACCGGCTCGGTGCCCCCGGAGCCATCTGGGCCGGCGGCCGGGCCAGTGCTCGCGGAACCCACCGGCTCCGCATCGACGCGACCGACCGGGCCGGCCTGTACGGACTCGGCCGGTTCGGCCGGTTCGGCCGGTTCGGCCGGTTCAGCCGGTTCAGCCGGTTCAGCTGGTTCGGCCGGTTCGGCCGGTTCAGCCGGTTCGGCCGGTTCGGCCGGTTCGGCCGGTTCGGCCGGTTCGGCCGGTTCGGCCGGTTCGGCCGGTTCGGCCGGTTCGGCCGGTTCGGCCGGTTCGGCCGGTTCGGCCGGTTCGGCCGGTTCGGCCGGT
>NZ_JBEYVV010000003.1:338169-343851 GCF_040644155.1 Streptomyces sp. NPDC047022
CGGTTCGGCCTGCCGGAGGTCGCTCCCGCCGTCGGTGCCGTCCGGTGCGGTGGGCCCGGCGGCGGACGGCTCCGCTTCGGCGGCGTTCTCGGGCGGCGCCGGCGTCGGGCGTTCCAGTACGAAATCGCCATCTGCAGCGTTCTCGCCGTATGCGGGAACGCTGACCGGACCGCTCAGCTCGTAGTCACCCCCGGCTTCGCCGGACGGCGATTCCGCTCGGTACCCGTCCCGCTCCTCGGACGCCGCCGTCCCGGCTCCCTCCGTCGGGACCGGCTTCCCCTCGTTCATGCTCTCCCCACACCCGGCCCGCGGCACGCCGATACCGGCGGTCGCCGCTGGTTCGTCCATTCCGCGCCCGAAACGATTCTGCGGACGCGGCCCACCATGGATTCAACCAGGTTCCCCGGCCCCGGCGCGGACGCCGGTTCAGCGGACGGCGGATGCGGAGGGGGCGGGGGACAAGGAAGCGGACTCGGTGGCGGACGGGGTCGGCACCGGTGCGGCCATCAGACCGGGAGCCGCGATCGCCGGGGCGGCCGACAACGAGGTCAGCGTGAGTGGTGCGGACTCGTTGAGCGGGCGTATGAGCGGGGACATCACGGAGGCTCCCGCGAGCACCGGGGGCGTCAGGGCGCGCATGTCCGAGGCGTCCTGGATATCCATGACCGCGCCCGAGGACAGCAGGGGCGCCCCTCTCCTCATGGACGCGAGTGGCGCGCTGCCCGGGGTGCGCTGCCCGAGAAACGGTCCCACGGAGCGCCGGCGCAGCGCCTCGGGCACCGCGCTGCCGCCCGTACTGCCCGTACCACCCGTGCCCGGCGAACGCATGGGGGTCACATTGCTGCCGGCACCCGAGCCACCGCGCGACTCCGGACCTCCTGCGGTCGTGATGCCCGTCGACACACCGCCGAGCGCGATGGCGGCCAGGGACACGGCACCGGCGGCGACGAACGCGAACCGCAGCCCGCGTGAGGCCGAGCGCTCCGCGTCCTGGCGGCCCACGGGATGGACGCGGAAGCCGCGATCCACGGAGGGGGACAGTGCCGCGGCGTGCGGCCTCGAGGACACGTAGGCGAACGTCTCGCCTCTCAGGCCGAAGACCCCGGGCCCGGAGGGCAGCCCGGCGCCCGACGGGGGCCTTCCGCTGAGGCCTCCCCCGCCGAGCGGCGTGCCGTCGCCGTCGAGGTCACCTCCCCCGGGCAGGCCCTGAAGGCGGGCCAGGAAGCTCTCGGAGGGCGGCGGGGGCGCCGCCGCCGCGAAGACGTTCTTCAGTCGGCGCTGCGCGTCGGCCTCGGCCTTGCACTTCGCGCAGGTGGCCAGATGGGCCAGTACACGCTCACGCGTGTCATGACCGAGCTCTCCGTCCACCAGGGCGGAAAGCCGGTCTCCCAGATGCTGCTCTACCGGTGTGGGGCGTCGGGATCCAGTCACGCGGTCGCGCCCCCTCCCCCCAGCGCGGGTACGCGCGCCACGAAGGACCGGCGCTCGGCGCGGGCCTCGGGCGAGCGGTGCGCCAGGGCCTTGCGCAACTGCGAGCGTCCGCGGTGGATACGGGACCGGACCGTGCCGAGCTTGACGCCCAGGGTCGCGGCGATCTCCTCGTAGGACAGCCCTTCGATGTCACAGAGGACCACGGCCGCGCGGAACTCGGGCGCGAGCGTGTCCAGGGCCTGCTGGACGTCCGCGTCGAAGTGCGCGTCGTGGAACACCTGCTGGGGGGTCGGCTCCCGGCTCGCGAGCCGGTCGGCCGCGTCCTCGCCCAGCGCGTCGAAGCGGATGCGCTGCTTGCGGCGGACCATGTCGAGGAAGAGATTCGTGGTGATGCGGTGCAGCCAGCCCTCGAAGGTGCCGGGCGTATACGTCGACAGGGAACGGAAGACCCGGACGAAGACTTCCTGGGTCAGGTCCTCGGCGTCGTGCTGGTTGCCGGTCAGGCGGTAGGCCAGACGGTAGACCCGGCCGCTGTGCATGCTGACGATCTCCTCCCAGGTGGGTGGAGTCCACGCCTGCGAGTCCGCGTCGGTGGCGAAGGTCGCGGTCTGCGCGGGATCAGCAGCGTGGTGGGTGTCAGCGATGTCGGTCACGGATTTCGGCTCACCCGAGGATCTGAGGAGACGCCGCAGCACTCCTCCCCGCTCCGCAGGCGCAGCCGCACCTCCCCTGTCGGCTCTGGTGGTGTCCAGTGGAGCCCCTACCATAGCCACCTCGCCCGTTAGCTCCGGATAAGCGGTTTTACGAGAATTTGATGCGCGCTGAGACGGCTGCGTCAGTACCCGCTCGGTGCCCAGATCCATCCGTATCCCCCGTCGTCCCCCATGTCGTCCCTCCGCCTCGCTTCCCACCCTTCCAAACGCCCGGTCCCATCTGCGGGTTCCCGGGGGCAGCGGATACAGTCACGCCCAGGCAATCATGGGGACAGGAGAGGGTCATTACCGGCAACCGGCAGACAGGCTGGGCGTTCGCCGACGCCTATGTCGCCGAGGACGACGCGCTGCGCTGGGCGCGCGAGCGAGCCCGTGAAGCCGGGCTGCGCTCCGTGTCGCCCGGCGCCGGTGCGGCGTTGCGGTTGCTCGCCGCCGCCGTGGACGCCAAGGCCGTGGCGGAGATCGGGACCGGTTGCGGCGTCTCCGGCATCCATCTGCTGCACGGCATGCGGCCGGACGGGGTGCTGACCACGGTGGACCTGGAACCCGAGCACCAGCAGTTCGCCCGCCACGCTTTTCGCGCGTGCGGCTTCGCGAGCAACCGCGCCCGGTTCATCCCGGGCCGCGCGCTGGACGTGCTGCCCCGTCTCGCGGACGCCGGATACGACCTCGTGTTCTGCGACGGCGACCGGCAGGAGGTCCTCGACTACCTCGCTGAATCGTTGCGCCTGCTGCGGCCCGGCGGGCTCGTCGTCTTCGAAGGCGTCTTCGCCAACGGCCGGACGGTGGACTCGGGACCACAGCCCACCGAGGTCCTGAGACTGAGGGAACTGCTGCGCGCGGTGCGGGAGAGTCCGGATCTGGTGCCCTCGCTGCTCCCGGTGGGCGACGGGCTGCTGTGCGCGGTCAAGCGCTGACCCTGCGGGCGACCGCGACCGGGTGAGCGACCCGCCGGTGGACCGTAACCCTGACAAACAGGTGCCCCGGCACCGCGTACGATGCCGGGGCAACTCAAGACAGG
This sequence comes from Streptomyces sp. NPDC047022, assembly GCF_040644155.1. Taxonomy (NCBI): domain Bacteria; kingdom Bacillati; phylum Actinomycetota; class Actinomycetes; order Kitasatosporales; family Streptomycetaceae; genus Streptomyces; species Streptomyces sp. NPDC047022. The sequence goes on from NZ_JBEYVV010000003.1 coordinate 341,335, forward strand.
GGTCGCTTCCGCGTCAGCCGACGACCTTCTTGAGGGCGTCGCCGAGCGCGTCGGCCTCGTCAGGGGTCAACTCGACGACGAGCCGACCGCCGCCTTCGAGCGGAACGCGCATGACGATGCCCCGCCCCTCCTTGGTCACCTCGAGCGGGCCGTCGCCCGTCCGCGGCTTCATGGCCGCCATGCTCGTTCCCCTTCCTGAAACCAGCTCATTGTCAGCCGACGGCCCTGGGAGGGCACACGGTCCTTTTGGCAGGACGCACGACACCGGCATCGAACACATTGCTTCCAGGCCATTATCCCGCATCAATGGACCCGATGACCAACATCGGTCTGCATCGCTTGGGCAACACGCGCGAGCAAAACCACTCAATTCGGCGATGTGACTGTGATACTGCGCTCCCACACGGACAGATGCCGGCCCGGACACGGACCTGGCTTCTTTGACGCAGGTCACACGTCCGGCCCGTTCCCCGGGCGATGATCTCCGCCATGCTGTCCTTCGACGCAGGGCGTACCGACCGGTACGACGGAGCCGCGACACCGGAGGGGACCACCATGGCCGACACCGTGCTCTACGAGGTGAGCGACGGACTCGCGACGATCACGCTGAACCGTCCCGAGGCGATGAACGCGCTGAACATCGCGACCAAGGCCGCGCTCAGGGACGCGGCGCGGGAGGCCGCGGCGGATCGCGCCGTACGCGCGATCCTGCTGACCGCGGCCGGGGACCGCGCGTTCTGCGTGGGACAGGACCTCAAGGAGCACATCGGCCTGCTCCAGGAGCAGGCCTCGGGCTCCGAGACATCGGTGATGAGCACCGTACGGGAGCACTACAACCCGATCGTCCGGGCGCTGACCCAGGCGGCGAAGCCGGTGGTCGCCGCCGTGAACGGGGTCGCGGCCGGGGCGGGCTTCGGTTTCGCCCTCGCGGCGGACTACCGGGTCGTCGCGGACACCGCGGCCTTCAACACCTCGTTCGCCGGGGTCGCGCTCACGGCGGACTCCGGGGTCTCCTGGACGCTGCCCCGGGTCGTCGGCCCCTCCCGCGCCGCCGACCTGCTGCTCTTCCCCCGGAGCATCAGCGCCCAGCAGGCGTACGAGTGGGGGATCGCGAACCGGCTGGTCCCCCAGGCCGAGCTGCGCGCGGAGGCCGAGAAGGTGGCCCGCTCGCTGGCCGAGGGACCGACGCTCGCCTATGCCGCCCTCAAGGAGTCCCTCGCCTACGGGATGTCCCACTCCCTGGACGAGACCCTCGACAAGGAGGACGAGCTGCAGAGCCGCGCCGGGGCGTCGGAGGACCACAGGATCGCCGTGCAGGCGTTCGTCGCCAAGGAGAAGCCGAAGTACGTGGGCCGCTGACGCAGGCCGGGCCGCCCGGGGGTCAGCTCCTCCGGGCGGCGCAGTCCGCCAGGTGGTCGTCCACCAGCCCGCAGGCCTGCATCAGCGCGTACGCCGTCGTCGGTCCGACGAAACGGATGCCGCGCTTCTTGAGGTCCTTGGACAGCGCCGCCGACTCGGCGGTGACCGCGGGGACGTCGGCGAGGGTTCTCGGAGCCGGGCGGGATGCCCGGTCGGGGGCGTACGACCAGACCAGTTCGTCCAGCTCGCCCGGCGCCCACTCGGCCAGCACGCGCGCGTTGGCGAGCGTCGCCTCGATCTTGGCCCGGTTGCGGATGATGCCCGCGTCCACCAGCAGGCGCTCCTTGTCGGACTCCCCGAAACCGGCGACCTCGGCGATGCGGAAGCCGGCGAACGCCGACCGGAAGCCCTCGCGGCGGCGCAGGATCGTGATCCACGACAGGCCCGACTGGAACGCCTCCAGGGACAGCCGCTCATAGAGCGCGTCGTCGCCGTGGACCGGGCGGCCCCACTCCTGGTCGTGGTAGGACACGTAGTCCTCGGTGGACAGGGCCCAGGGGCAGCGCTGCACGCCGTCGGGTCCCGCCATGGCCCCGGCGCTCACTGGTGGTCCCCCTCGCCCGGCTTGTCCATGCCCCGGCGGGACGCGCGGGCGCCCGCGAGCGCGGCCTCCAGGTCGGCGATGCGGGAGTCCCGCTCGGCGATCTCGGCGCCGAGGCGGCCGAGCGCGTCGTCCACCTCCGCCATGCGGTAGCCGCGGACGGCGAGCGGGAAGCGCAGGGCCTCCACGTCGGACCGTCCGACCGGGCGGTCCGGAGGGAGCGGGTCGTCGAGCCGCTCGGGCTCCGCCTCGGGCAGGGCCGCGCTCTCACCGCCGCCCACCACGGCCAGTGTCACCGCGGCGACCACAACGGCGAGCGCGATGACCAGGAACAAGAACATGAACATCACTGAGGTCCCCACGCTCGGTGCCGGCGCGCTGCGCGCCGGTACGGAAGTGCCGAAGTCGAATGTCGAATGTGTCTGGGTCAGATCGTGCCATGCGCCGGTGACAGTTAAGGTCGCAGGCGGCCAGGGAACGGGACTGAATGGGAGAGGTCACAGCGGATGCTCAGGCTGGGCAAGCGGGAATTCGCCGCACACGAGCCGGTGATCATG